>CAYZXF010000326.1:0-2367 GCA_964482355.1 uncultured Anaerolineaceae bacterium
TATCAAGGGGAGGGAAGCAAAACCGTGCTGCCTGCTCGTGCCAGCGCCAAAGTGGACTTCCGCCTGGTGCCGGATCAGCGGCCTGACGAAGTGCTGGAGCAATTGCGCAAGCATCTTGATGAGGGCGGTTTTACGGACGTAGAGATCGAGTGGCTGGGTGGTGGCCCGCCCGGACGAACCGACCCAGACCACCCCTTCATTCAATTAGTGGTCGCTGCTGCCGAGGATGTTTATGGAATGCCTCAGATCATTGAACCTTTAATAGGAGGCTCGGGTCCCAACCATGCCTTTATCCACGATCTTGGCCTACCGGTGGCAACCGCAGGCATTGGCTATCCGGGCACCCGTGCCCACGCCCCGAACGAAAATATCGTGATTGATAAATTTGTCAAAGGCGCCAAGCACTCTGCGCGCATCCTAGAGAAATTCGGCGCTGGGCAAACCTAAACATGGAACCCAAATTCATTTCCGCGCAGGACGTCAAGCAGCCGGCGTGCGCCCGCCGAAGGAATAACCGATAAAGGCTGCACGGTATAATCTTCACCGAGTCGTCGGGGCGTGGCGCAGCCCGGTAGCGCACCTGCATGGGGTGCAGGGGGTCGGCGGTTCAAATCCGCCCGCCCCGACCAGAGACCGTCGAACACATTCGACGGTCTTTCACGTTGGGCCCCCGCAGCCTGCACCGTTAACCGCCTCTTCAAGGAAAATAGCTGAAATGGATAGTACGCCGGCTCATTGGCCGCATAGCAGCCGGCCCTCCATGGAAATCGGATGACATGAGAGTACAGCTACTCGCAACCTGTCTTGTAGACAGCTTGTTCCCGGAAATCGGCGAAGCGACGGTGGAAGTATTGGCAAAGGCCGGCGCTAGTCCATCATTTCCACCCGGCCAGACCTGCTGCGGTCAGCCATTGCTTAATGCCGGATATCCGGCCGAGGCCCGGGCCCTAGCGCTGCACACAATCGAAGCCTTCTCGGAGGAGATCCCGGTGGTGGTTCCTTCGGGCTCCTGCACCGAAATGATTCGGCATCGATACCCCGAGCTCTTCGCCGACGATCCCAAGCTGCTGCGGCGAGCACGTGCCTTCGCCGAGCGAACGTTCGAGCTGAGCGAGTTTCTTATTGATCAGCTGATGATCGCGGACCTGGAAGCCCCCACTGCTCAGGTCATCGCATACCAACCGGCCTGCCACCTCCTTCGGGGGCTGGGAATCAATCGACAGCCCATTGAATTGCTCCAGGCTATTCCCGGCAGCTCGGTCGAGCGATTGGAACCGGAATGCTGCGGCTTCGGCGGCGTCTTTTCGGTAGATCACGCCCTCATCTCGAAAGAAATGCTCAAGCGAATGATCCATCAAATCGAGGACACGGGTGCCGAGACCGTCGTCGGCTGCGATGCCAGCTGCTTGATGCAAATTGAAGGCGGTCTTCGGCGAGCCGGATCCAACGTCCGATGCTCACATCTCTCTCAAACCCTCACCGGTCGCGAGCCCGGGCTACGATGATCGGAGTAGTATGACTTCGCCTCTGCTCAACGAAGCACGCAAGGCAATCGACAATCCGCAACTTCAGGATCTGCTCGACAGAAACGCGGATACGCGCCGGCAGCTTCGAGAAAGCGCCTTTGACCGGCTGCCCAATGCAGCCGATCTGCGCGACCGGGCAAAGGCAATTCGCCGCGAGACGGTCTCCAATTTGGCAGCTCACCTGGAGACGTTCGCCGCGCGTTTGATCGAGAATGGAATCCATGTTCATCGCGCCGCGGATGGGGAAGAGGCTGGTCGAATTGTGGTTGATATTGCCAGGCAGCACGGTGCAGAACTGGTGGCGAAATCCAAATCTATGGTGACTGAGGAAATCGGTCTCAATGAGTCTCTCGCATCCGCTGGTATTCGAGCGGTGGAGACGGATCTGGGTGAGTACATCGTTCAGCTTCGAGGCGAGCCGCCTGCGCATATCTTGACTCCCGCGCTCCATCTAACAACGGAACAGGTTGCCGAGACTTTAGCCGAAGAACTAGGCGAACCGGTGCTGCCTGACGTTGGCGAAATCAACCGCGTTGCTCGTAGAAGCCTTCGTGAAGTATTCTTTTCCGCTCCAATCGGCCTTACGGGAGTGAACTTTGGGGTTGCCGAAAGCGGCACGCTCTGCATCATTACGAACGAGGGCAACGGCCGAATGGTCACCTCCCTACCTCCGGTGCATATCGCCGTTATGGGAATTGAGCGCCTCGTTCCGAGCATGGACGACCTGGCGGTAATGCTTCGCGTATTGCCTCGATCGGCGACCGGTCAGAAGCTGACCAACTATGTTTCCCTTATCACGGCCCCGCGCCGCGAGACGGACCCCGAGGGCGCCGAGGAGCGG
>CAYZXF010000327.1:0-2567 GCA_964482355.1 uncultured Anaerolineaceae bacterium
CGCCTGAACAACATCGATGCTTCGCAGGCACGAGAGCGGGAGGGCGTAGTGGCGGTCTTCACCGCGCGCGATCTCGGCGATTATTGGTGTAACGGACCTCTGTTGGTTCAGCCTCCACCGGTGGAAGGCATCGTCTTCAACGAACGCACGCAACCTATCCTGGCCATGGACAAGGTCCATCATCTCGGTGAGCCGATCGCGGCGGTGGTGGCGGATAGTCGCTATCTTGCCGAGGATGCACTAACCGACATTTTGGTGGACTACGAGCCTCTTTCAGCAGTCGTGGATCTCGAGGCCGCACTGATGGAGGACTCCACGCTGGTTCATGAGGATGTCGGGTCCAATGTAGCTGCGCACGTTGTTCAAACCTTCGGTGATTATGAGAAGGTCAAGGCAGATGCGCACACCGTTATCAAGCGCCGATTGGACTACGATCACGGGACGGCCGCCGCTTTGGAGAACCGCGGCATCGTGGCCGAGTGGGACCCTCGCAGCCAGCGGCTGACGGTTTGGGATACGACTCAGGCGCCTAACCCCATCCGCAATGGCCTGGCCAAGATGCTCGGCCTTTCAGAAAATCAGGTACGGGTCATCGCTCCCTTTATCGGGGGTGGATTCGGACCCAAGATCATGATGTTCTACCCGGAGGAAATGCTCATACCCTGGGTGGCGATGCAGCTCGGCCGCCCGATCAAGTGGATCGAGGACCGGGCGGAGAATTTCGTGGCAACCACCCAGGAACGAAATCAGATCCACCAAGCCGAGATCGCGCTGTCAGAAGACGGAATGATTCTGGGCGTTCATGACGTGTTTCTTCATGATTCTGGAGCCTACGATCCGTATGGGCTCACGGTTCCACTTAACGCCCAATGCACGCTGTTGGGTCCCTATAAGATCCCCAATTACTACAGCGAATTCACTGCAGTCTTCACCAATAAGACCACCGTGACGCCCTACCGCGGCGCAGGCCGCCAGCATGGGGTGTTCGTAATTGAACGTCTCCTGGATCTTGCAGCGAAGGAGCTCGGAATCGGGCTGCCTGAGATCCGCCGGCGGAATTTCATCGCGCCCGACGAGTTCCCTTACGACAACCAGATCATCTACCAGGACTTCACCAAGCTGGTTTACGACAGCGGCGACTATGAGCCCTCGCTGGACAGCGCATTGGAGATGATTGGCTATGACGAATTTGTCAATGAGATTCAGCCGAAGGCCCGTAAGGAGGGACGTCGAGTAGGGATCGGGATCGTGGCTTATGTGGAAGGCACCGGCATCGGCCCTTACGAGGGGGCGCGGGTACAGGTGCAGCAAAGCGGAAGGGTTTCGGTGGCCACTGGGATCGGCACCCAGGGACAGGGTCACTTCACAAGCTACGCGCAGATCGTGGCCGAGCAGCTTCGACTAGATATCGACAAGATCGATCTTGTGACCGGCGATACGGACCAATTCCATTGGGGCACTGGAACCTTCGCCAGCCGTGGCTCAGTCGTAGCGGGCAACGCCATCAACGAGGCCGCCAGGGACGTGCGAGTCAAGATCCTGAAGGCTGCCAGTGATGAGTTAGAGGTGGCGGAGGAAGACCTGGAGCTCGTCGATGGGGAAGTGCGCGTTGTCGGCGCGCCGAGTCGATCGATCTCGTTGGGTGATCTGGCCGCAAATGCCAATCCTCTGCGCGGTGCCGTCAAACCGGGAACCGAGCCGGGCCTGGAGGCCACCAATTACTTTGGGCCGGAACGAGGAGCGACTGCCAGTGGAGTGCATGCCATGATTGTGGAAATAGACCCAGAGACGATGATGGTGGAGATTCAGAAATTCGTTGTCGTGCACGACTGTGGACGGGTGATCAACCCCTTGATTTTGGATGGCCAGATACAAGGCGGTGTGGCTCAGGGGATCGGAAATTCCTTTTACGAGCATCTAATTTACGACGAAAACGGCCAGCTGCTCAACGGATCCTTCATGGACTACCTACTCCCGACTGCCTTGGACGTGCCTAATGTGAGCGTTGGCCACAAGGAAACGCCTTCACCATTGAATCCGCTGGGCACCAAGGGCGCAGGCGAGGCGGGCGCCATACCGGTGGGGCCATTGTTTGCGCAAGCGGTGGAAGATGCGTTGCAGCAGGAAGGGCTGGAGATCCTGGAAATCCCGTTGAGCCCAAACCGGCTGTGGGAGTTAGTTCAAAACTCAAAGGCGTGATCTTAGTTACCGGAGCGAGCGGCAAAACAGGCCGGGCGGTCATACAAGCATTGGTTGCGCGCGGTGAATCCGTGCGAGCCTTGATACACAAGCCATCACAGGTTGATCAAGCCAAAGCAGACGGAGCTTTCGAGATTGAAGTCGGCGATCTCTTAGATCCGAACTCGCTCGAGCCAATCTTCGCCGGCATGCGCGCGGTTTACCACATCAGGCCAAACGTTCACCCGGCTGAATCAGAGATCGGTCGCAATGCGATCGCGGCAGCCTCAGTGGCGGGGCTACCCCACTTCGTGATGCACTCGGTGCTCCATCCGCATACACAGGTTATGCAGCATCATTGGAACAAGCTCCTGGTCGAGGAGCAATTG
>CAYZXF010000328.1:0-3371 GCA_964482355.1 uncultured Anaerolineaceae bacterium
GGCACGGGTTTGATGCTGCTTTATCAGGCTACAAATGGCTTCCCCCCGCCTGTCCGATATGTTCGAGGCGGCACGGGAGCCCTCGCCGGCGCCCTGGCCGAGGCGGCCACCGAGCGCGGCGCAGTGGTCCAAACCGGGGTGCGCGTTGAAAAGATCCTGATCCGAGATTACCGTGCAATTGGGGTAGCGCTATCAAACGACCGGGAGATCGGTTGCAAAGTGGTCGTATCTAGCGCCGACCCTCGGACCACCTTATTAAAGCTGGTGGGTGCGCCGAACCTTGAGCTTCGAGTGATGCGCCGAGCGCGCAATATCCGATATCGCGGCAGCACCGCCAAGGTCAACCTTGCCCTGGATCAGGTGCCAGAATTCGAGGGTGTTCAAGATGCCGCTGAGCTCCAGGGACGGATCCTAGTGAGCCCGAGCACAGATTATCTTGAACGCGCCTACGATGACGCCAAATATCAGGCCTGGTCGCGCGCGCCGTACCTTGATATGACGATCCCAACCATTCTAGACAGCACCCGAGCGCCTGAAGGGAAGCACATACTCTCGGCGGTCGTTCGCTATGCCCCATATCATCTAAAAGACGGCGACTGGGACAGCCAGCGCGAAGCGTTCGGTGATCACGTGGTGGCAATTATCAGTCAATATGCACCGGACCTACCCAAATCAATCCTGCATCGCCAGGTGCTGACCCCACTCGACTACGAACGCGAGTACAGCCTTCCCGAAGGCAGCCTCCACCATGGGCAAATGGGACTTGACCAGCTTCTGATGATGCGCCCGATCGCCGGGTACGGCCGTTATCGATCCCCGGTAGAGGGTTTGTACTTCTGTGGGGCGGCAGCCCATCCAGGAGGGGGCGTGACGGGCGCGCCGGGCCGCAATGCCGCGAAAGTGATTGCAAAGGATCTCAAGCGAGGGTTAGAATGAAAATAGGAGTGCTTTCCGACACCCATGAAAATGTCGCCAACTTTGAAATCGCGCTCGCCGCATATCGTGCGGAAGGGATCCTCCAGGTCATCCACTGTGGAGACATGACAACCGCCGCTACAGCTCGGAATTTAGACGGATTCGAAGTGGTGTACGTCGACGGGAACATGGACCAGGGGTTGCCCGAAATCTATCGAACGCTGCGAGATCTCAATTCCCACAGCGTGGTCTTGCCCACCTACGAAGGTGCACTTGAGGGAGTGTCCATCGGGGTCACGCATGGACACAACGAGAACGAACTTCGTCGCCTAATTGACTCCGGCGCCCATCAGTACGTTTTTCACGGGCACACCCACCGCCGACGAGATGAGATGCAAGGCACTACGCGCATCTACAATCCGGGCGCACTCGGAGGTCTTCAATTCGAATCGCGGTCGTATTCGATGCTCGACCTCGAGACCGGCGAGATCAGCCTGACAGAGCTTCCCGCCCACTAGGTCTAGAACCCCTTCGTCCACTATTGGCTATGCGCAAGAATTGGGGATTCGGATTAGGCTTGGATTTCGACCACAACACCATCTTCAGCCCAGGTGAAGAGGTGTTCTGCAGCCTCTAGATCCAGGATCACACATCCGTAGGAGGCCGGGCTACCCAGGATGTTTTCCCACAGTCGGACACCGCTGGATAGCATAGGTAAGCCGTGGATCCCGTTTAGTAGGTTGGGCGTGGCATGATAAATACCGAGGAAGTGCGGCATATACAAATCCCAATTCGAAGCATAGGCATTCACATAGCGAGATTTGATCTGAAATAGTCCCGGCATGGTGGGCGAGTTTGGAATACCGGTGCTGATGGTGTGCTCAATAATGGGGTTTCCCTCTTCCTCAAGCCACATGCGCTGTTCCGAGATACTGATCACAATGCGCTTACCTTGTACGATCGGCAGTTCCAGCATAGAGTCGCGAGCCGGGATGGTGATTGATTCGCCTACTCGCAAACCCCGGGCCTTGACTGCAGGGTTTTCCTCAAGCCATTGCCAATATGGGATCCCAACTTTGAAGCTGATCGAAATGAGCGTATCCTGCGGAGTGACAACGTAGTAGCGTGGCAGATATTCAATCTGAAGCGGCTCCACTTCTTCCCCACGCAGCCCGGCAATGAGCGCGGCCTTTGCAGCTCGCGCATCGATCCTGCGTTCGTCGCCGACCACAATCTGCATTCTATCGATATAGGGTTCGACGGCTTCTTCATTGAGCTCGACTTTCATTCCTGATCCATCGTTCTCGATCCGCAGCCACTCGCTGGTATCTTCACGAGTTGGAGCAAATTCGAACCACTCATCGGTGACCGGGTCATAGGCTCTAAGCCTTGGGCTAACAGACAGGAGCCGCTCGATCTCGTTCGCCGCCGTGGCTACTTCCTCAATTTCAGGAGCGATCAAACTGGTCACCAATGGAACAAAGCCGTAGCGAAGCAATATGGCCTCAGGGTCGGCATCGATCAGCGCGATGCTGGATGCGATGTCAAGTTCCCTTCCCCATTGGGAAGCGGTGCTGCTCACTTGTCCCGCAGAAAGGCCTAACTGAGCGTCGGAAGCAGGGATGTGGGCGGATTCAGAAAGCAGCTCCAGACCCAGCCTTGCAACATCGGAATCGAAGGTAACGATCGGCTTCACGTCCCACCCATCAGAAAATGCAGCCACCATGCGCCAAATCGAGGATGCAATACTGCCCTCGCGTGCATAAGCGTATGCGAGCTCTGCGCTTCCTGCCGCATCGACCGCAAGGCCAAATTGGGCAGGTCTTACGTTCCAAATTCGGCCCGCATCTCCAGTGTCTACTGCAGTTATCACCAGCTCTCGATTCCAGGACTGGTCGAGGGCTTCGACGGCCTGCTCGATGCTCATGCCGCCAACCGGGATCTCGCCCACTCGAACGCCCGGCGCAATGGTCTCAGACACTCGCAGCCAGCCGTACGCGCCCACAATGAGAACCACTGGTAGAGCCAGAAATCCAATGACCACGACCGCTCCCCACACCAATTTGGAGCCACGGTCGCTTTCGGGTAGCGCATTTGAAGGCAGTGCCCGTGCGCGAAAACGACGTGCTGGCCGAGTGGCGGAAGCACGAACTTGCGTGGATTGCGTTTTTTCTACATTCCCTCGCATCTCCTTGCACAAGGTGCAAGGTTCTTGCCAGCGGCAGGCATCGATATCGAGTGCAGCCACTGCCCCGCATCATTCGTTGGATTTGCCGATTGAGATTGAGCCTAGCTCAGAGGTTAGTGGAGGCTAGAGGGAGATCGGCCTGAGGGGCTAGCCCTGGCACTCTCGAATTCCATCATCGGCGCTTTCGATGGAGGGATCGATCGCCAATGCCCGTTCGAAATGATCGACGGCGCGATTACAGTCATCCAGATCGATGTAGGTACAGCCG
>CAYZXF010000329.1:0-2447 GCA_964482355.1 uncultured Anaerolineaceae bacterium
AACTTAATATTCTCTTCTGGGTAGTCGATTGGCAGCTCGCCTGCTTGCTTCTCACGCAGTTCGCCGTATTTCCAGAGCAAATCCCTGCGTGGAACGCCGAGGCTGTCAAAGGCGCCAACCATAATGAGGTTTTCCACTCCATTGGGGGTCAGTTTCACCCGCGAGATGAACTCTTCTACACAACTGTACGATCCGTTCGCTTTTTCCTCCGCGATTTGCTCAAGCGCAGCGGATCCGATCCCCTTTACGTAGTTGAATCCGAGCCGAATCCCTCCATCTTCGATGACGCAACGAGTCTGCGAGAGGTTGATGTCGACCGGATGGACGGTGAACCCATCCCTCTTTACCTGTTCCACGATCACTTCCGGTGCGTAGAACCCGAGCGGGAAGTGGTTCAAAAATGCGGTGAAAAAGGCCACAGGATGGTAATACTTCAAATAAGCGGTCTCATAGGTTGTTCTAGCAAAGGCCGCCGCATGGCTCTTGCAAAAGCCATACCCACCGAAGGCCGCGATCTTGTCAAACACATCGTGGCCCACTTCCTCAGAGAGTCCATTCTTCTTGGCACCCTCCACGAACCGCGCCCGCATCTTCTCGATCTCTTCGTAGGAACGCTTGCGGGTCATGGCCCGTCTTAGCAGATCGCCCTCGCCGGCGCTGAAGCCTCCTATCGCCTGCGCAACTCCCATCACCTGCTCCTGGTACAGCACCACACCCAGAGTTTCCTCTAACACCGGCTCTAGCGCGGGATGCAAATACTCCACCTCTTCAAGTCCCTGTCGACGGTTCAGGTATGGGTGAACCATTTTGCCCTGGGTTGGGCCGGGTCGTACGATGGCAACCTCAATCATCAAGTCTTCGAAGCAAACCGGTTTCATCTTCGGGAGCATTTGCATTTGAGCGCGCGATTCGACTTGAAAGACGCCGATCGTGTCGGCCCTAGAGATCATGTCGTATACAGCTGGATCGTCCATTGCAATCTTGTCCGGATCGAGTTTTACACCTTCGTGCTGGTCGATCAATTCGATGGTTTCGCTCACAACATCCAATGTTCGCAAACTCAACAGATCGATCTTGATGAGGCCAACATCTTCGATGTCGTCCTTGTCCCATTGAGTCACAACCCGGCCGGGCATGGTGGCCCGCTCGATCGGGGCGATCTCTACCAGCGGTGCAGCAGTCACGATCATTCCTCCGACATGGATCGAGAGATGCCGCGGCATGCCTTTAATTTGTTCGATAAAGCTTGCGTAGTGTTCCCATGGCAACCCGTCACCATCGCGCCTTAGCTTGTCAGTAAGGCCGGCGAAATCAGAGCGATGAAGCGATTTCGCGATCTTGCCGACAACTTGCGCCGGGAAGCCGAGTGCCTTGCCAACATCCCGCACTGCACTTCTGGATCGGTAAGTAATGACGTTACACACCATGGCTGTGAACTCTTCGCCATAATGCTCGTAGACATACTGGATGACCGCCTCGCGTCCCTCCCGCGAAAAGTCAATGTCAATATCCGGCAATCCGCCGCGCTCGTGACTCAGGAAGCGTTCGAAAAGCAGGTTGTGGGCGATCGGGTCCACTCGGGTGATCCCGAGGCAATAGGCCACAAGCGAATTAGCAGATGAGCCCCGACCTTGAACTGGATAGCCGCGTTGTCGAGCCCAGTTGCAGATATCCCAGACGATCAGGAAGTAGTCTTCCAGGTTGAGGCTGTCGATAACAGATAGCTCATGCTCGAGCTGGTCGAACACGTTGGGTGATGGCTTTCGGTAGCGCTCGGCCAATCCCTCATAAGAAAGTTTTCGGAGGTGAGCAAACGAATTCTCAACTGGGAATTGCGGGAATCGGTATTGTGATAAGTCCAAATCGAAGCTGCAGCGCTCGGCAATGCGAACAGTGTTTTCGAGCGCGTGAGGCAGGTCCGAGAATAGCTCGCGCATCTCGATCGGCGGCTTTAAATAGAACTCGGAATTAGGTCGCCGAAATCCACCGAGCTCGTTGATGGGGAGCGTGTTCTTGATGCTAGTTAGCACATCCTGGAGCGGCCGACTCGCGGCGGTCGCGTAGTGAACGTCATTGGTTGCGACCAGCTCCAAGTCTAGATGGTCGGCGAGCGAGAGCAAGCCTCGCTCGATGGCCTTATCGCTGCCGACCAGATGACGCTGCAATTCGAGAAAGTAGTGTTCTCGCCCGAACAGATTTCTATGGCGCTGAGCTGTCTTAACGGCAGCGTCATTATTATTCTTAAGAATGTGTTGGGCGAGCTCGCTTTTGTGGCAACCCGAGAGCGCGATTAAGCCTCGATGATGATTTGCGAGCAGGTCCCAGGAGAGTGTGGCCTCGCCTTTCGGGTGATCGAGTTGAGCACGCGAAATTAGCCGGCAGAGGTTCGAGTAGCCCTCGGTATTCTCGACCAGCAGTGTGAGATGGTAGCCCTCATCCATGGTGAG
>CAYZXF010000330.1:0-2501 GCA_964482355.1 uncultured Anaerolineaceae bacterium
TAATTACCCGGCGCTCGCCCTACACCTATTAGAGGCCGGCCAGACCGAGCAAGGCGTGGATTTCTTACTTCGGGCCGGAGATCAAGCCCGATCTGAGTATGCGCATCAAGAAGCGATAGACAGCTACCTGCAAGCGCTCGACTTCGCCAAAGAGACTGAAGACAATGCTCGTGCTGCTCGTATTCTGATGAAACTCGGGCTGACCTACCACAATGCGTTCCAGTTCCCGGAATCTAGGCAGGCCTACGAAGAAGGCTTTATTTATCTGCAGCGATCCCCAGAAAGTCCGAGCGATCGCAAGGCATCACCCGCTCCGCATCCTTTGAGAGTCCCAAGTCTGCCTCCCATCACGTTAGATCCGGGCCTATCTATCGATACAACCTCTGCCAGCTTCATTAACGAGCTATTCAGTGGCTTGGCTCAACTAACGCCTGACCTGAGCGTCGTGCCCGATGTAGCTCGCTCATGGGATGTATTGGCTGGGGGCAGAGAGTATCAGTTTCACCTGAGGGACGACGTGGTTTGGAGCGATGGTCGCCAGGTCACAGCGGGCGATTTTGAGTACGCCTGGAAGCGCGTGCTGGATCCCTCTCTGGAAACTTTCGCGCGGGACTTCTTCCTGGATATTAAGGGCGCACGGGCTTACGCAAACGGTAAGAGTACAGCTGACGATGTGGGGGTTCATGCTGTGGACGATCTCACGCTGATCGTGGAGCTCGAGCACCCGACCGGCTATTTCCTGCAGCTTGTTGCTACGGGACAATCCTATCCCGTCCCCAGGCATGTCGTGGAATCAGAAGGGGAGGGCTGGACCCAGGTAGGTAAGATCGCTACCAACGGCGCCTTTCAATTGACGGCTTGGGAGCCAGGACAGCAAATCACATTGAAGCGAAATCCAAATTATCACGGTGTGGCCGAGGGGAATGTTGAAGTTGTTGAGGCAAGCATCTACAAAGAGCATGGAGAGGATCCGCTCCGATGGTATGAGGAGGATAACCTAGACCTTCTGCTCCTTTACTGGTTGTCACCGCAGGAGGCGGACCGGGCGCGGCATCTGCATGCTGACGACTATCTGAACGCTCCCTCGCTTGCCGCTTTGTTTCTCTCATACGATAGCAGCCGGCCGCCTTTCGACGATCCACGCATTAGAAAGGCTTTGGCCCAAGCGATTGATCGCGAGGCACTGGCCGAGATCGCCTTCCGAGGGCAGCACGCTCCAGCGACGGGCAGTTTCCTGCCTCCGGGAATGCCGGGGCACATGCCCGATGTGGCCCTCCCATTTGATATTCCCCGAGCGAGGGAGCTGCTTCAAGAAGCTGGCTATCCGAACGGTTCAAACTTTCCAGAGATCGAGTGTCTGGCGCCCGCTCTACCAGCACATGAGGTGCTGGTAGAACATATTCAATCCCAGTGGCTTGAGCACCTTGGCATTGAAACCACCTGGAATCAAATTGAGATGGGCAGCTTTATCGAACGCCTTCACGGCCAAATCCCAAACGTTTTCACTTCGGCTTGGTCAGTCGACTATCCAGATCCCGACAATTTTCTTCGGATCGGAGCGTTGGAAGCCATGGAGGCCTGGGAGAACCCCGAATTCGAGCAGCTCGTCGAGAGCGCCCGGCGATCCATTAATCAGGAGGAGCGAATCGGCATGTACATTGAGGCCCAGCGGATCCTTATTGATGCAGTTCCACTTTTCCCACTAACGTATAACCGCTGGCACGCTCTAATAAAGCCGTGGGTCAGCCAATACCCTCTGACCCCGATGAGATGGAATGACTGGAAGAATGTGGTCATCGATGAACACGATTAGGGTGCTTGGCAGCGGTGGATTTCTGACAACAGACTTGCTGCGTCGATGTGATAAAGATGAACGGCAGTTTAGGGAAGGTCGTTGGCCGGGCGTACGAGATTAAGGTGAGCGCTCGGCGGCCGTCAACGTGTTCTGCAGCAGGCCGGCGATCGTCATCGGACCGACGCCGCCGGGAACCGGCGTGATCGCACCAGCCACCTCGAGCGCCTCGTCGAATGCCACGTCCCCGACCAATCGATAGCCGCTCTTGCGGGTTGCGTCGTCCACACGATTGATCCCCACATCGATCACGTACGCGCCCGGCTTGATCCAATCGCCACGCACCATCTCCGCACGGCCGATCGCCGCAATCAACACATCCGCCCCGCGGCAGACCTGCGGTAAATCTTTGGTGCGCGAGTGACAAATCGTGACGGTCGCATTTTCCTTGACCAGCAGCAGTGCGGCCGGCATCCCGACGATATTCGATCGGCCCAGTACAACCGCGTTCGCCCCTTCTAATTCTGCGCCGGCATGCTTGAGTAGAGCGATGCAGCCCGCAGGAGTGGCGGGTACGAAGGCCGGTTCGCGTCCCTTCTGCGCCAACCTCCCAATGTTGATCGGGTGAAATCCGTCGACATCCTTGTTTAGATCAACCTTGGCGAGCACCGCCTCCTCGTCCAGCCCCTCTGGCAGCGGCAGCTGAACC
>CAYZXF010000331.1:0-3323 GCA_964482355.1 uncultured Anaerolineaceae bacterium
CTGATGGGCGACGGCATACTTGCTTTCTTTGGGGCTCCGCTAGCCCACGAGGACGATCCAGAGCGGGCCGGATTGGCCGCCCTTCGAATGGTTGAAGCGGTTCAGGAATACGGTACCGAACTAGGGGAAGACTTGCATCTAAGGGTGGGAATCAACACCGGCCGCGCCGTTTTAGGCGATATGGGCGGCGAGATTATGTCGGAGTACACCGCCCTGGGCAAGCCGGTTGTGCTGGCCGAGCGTTTACAGTCTGCGGCGGCGGCGGGCGAGATCCTGATGGGCGAAACCAGTACGCGGCTCACCTGGCATCGGTTCGAATTGGAACCCTTGGAGCCCTTCTCAGCCAAAGGCTTTGACGAGCCTGTTACAGCCGCCAGATTGCGTGCCGAATTGGCTCAGCCGAAGGCCTCGAAGGGCATCGCGGGGTTGGACTCTCCCCTTGTTGGCCGATCGCGGGAATCCGCTCAGCTTGGTGAGGTCGTGCAAGACCTTCAGGAGGGCCGAGGGTGCATCGTCACCATTGTGGGAGAGCCCGGCATCGGCAAGAGCCGCCTACTGGTCGAAGCAAGAGAGACCCATGCCGGGCTTCCACTCCAATGGTCAGAGGGCAGGGCCTATTCCTATACTGAGGATCAGCCTTTTAGCGTGATACTGGATTTCCTTTCGGAACTGGTGGACATTGCCCCAGATGATACGCCGGCGATGCTCGACCTGAAACTTGAAACCTCTATCCGGCCTATCGTGGGCGACCAGATTGCTGAAGTCTGGCCTTACCTCGCTTCGCTCCTGGGTGCTCCGATTCCGCCGCAATATGAAGAGGCGCTCGGTCGGCTGGATGCTGAAGCACTGAATGGAAGGATCGTGAATGCGGTTGTGCAGCTGGTTGAGAGCGTCGCGGAGCGCCAGCCGCTAGTGTTAGCTTTCGAAGATTTACATTGGGCAGACCACAGTTCACTGGCCGTAATTCGCTCTTTGATGATGGCAACAGAGCGCGCACCGATCCTACTGATCTTCCTCTTCCGGCCAGACCGTGACAAGCCCTGTTGGGAACTCAAGATTCGCGCCGAGACTGAATTTGGTCACCGCTATGCCCACATAGCGCTGGTTCCCCTGGACGAAAAATCGAGCAAAGAGCTTGTCGAAAACCTGCTCGACCTGGCAAACATTCCAGAATCTATCAGGGAACTGGTTCAGAATAAATCCGAAGGGAATCCCTTCTTTGTTGAGGAGCTTATTCGGGAATTGATCGAACGCGGGGTTCTGGTTCATCGAGATGGCAGTTGGCAGGCAAGTCAGGCCACTGCGGAGGTCGAGGTTCCTGAGACCTTAGAAAAGGTCATCCAGGCTCGATTGGACCGCCTGCCGCAGCCGGAGCGAGCCACGCTTCAGGCCGCTTCGGTGATTGGTCGCCGATTCGCATACCGGGTGCTGGGAGCCATCGCTTCCGTGAACGGAGATTTATCCGATCACCTGTTGCATCTGCAGCAGGCTGATCTGGTGCGCGAACGCGCCCGCATCCCCGAGCTGGAATACATATTCAAACATGTCATCGTACAAGAAGTAACTTACGGAACACTGCTTCGGGAACAGTGCTCCCACCTGCATCGGCAGGTGGCTGAGACCCTGATCGAACTGTTTCCGGAGCGAATCGACGAGCTGCATGGAACACTGGGTCGTCACTACAAGGAGGCCGGCGAGGCGAAGCTCGCCGCTGAGCACTATGAGAAAGCTGCTCGTCGGGCGGAGGATATTTTCGCTTACGAGGAAGCTGCTCAATTCCTTGAATTCGCGCTTGAGTTAACTTCCGCCAAAGAGCTGACGCAAAAACGCATATCTCGTCTGGAGGCTCTTGGAGATATGCGGACATTCCTTGGCGAGAACGTACTCGCAGTAACAGCCTACCAGGAAGCAATGGACCTGTTTCAGCCAACTGACACCGAGCACAATTGGAGTTCCGTGCGGCTGCTGCGCAAGATCGGCCAAGCGGTTGCGCTGACAGAGACCTATGAAGACCGAAAACAGATGGACGAGCTGGCGAAATCTAGCCTTAAATTAGCGACTGAACTGACGGCCGGAGAACTCCCTCATCCCGAGACGGCGCGAGTGCATCTGGCGTGGTTCCTACTGGAAGTTAGAACCTTCTCAGCTCAGCAAGACTGGGAAGCTGCCGAAACCCACGCACAGGCCGCCCTTGAATTGGCGGAACAGTTAGGAGACCCATCCCTGCTCTCGGAGGCCCTTGCTGCGATGGAGCCGATCTACAACCGGCGAGGGGAGACTGACCAGCAATTACAAATCGCCTTGCGCCGTCTGGAGCTCACCCGAGACCCTGAGTTCCATGACTTGCGGGCGCGAGCCACGGCTCTATTGTCCGTTGGAGTGGCGCACAAGAATATCGGCCAGTTTGTTGAGGCGATGCCATTATTGGAGGAGGCTTATATCCTGGCGGATGAAATCCAGGCCATAAGCGTTCAGGCAGATGCGCTTGGCGGACAGGCGGAGTGTTGGTTCCGCCAGGATCGTTGGGATGCAGTAGTTGAGCTTGACGAGAGACTGCTGGGGCTTCATTCTCGATACGGGATCTCCCGGGCGGGTCCTATCTGTTTCGCCATCGGCTTCAGCGCCAGCGTCAACGCCTTACGCGGAGACGTGGATCGGGCGCGGGAATTAAGGGAAGAAGCGTATCAGATCATGATTGCTGCCGGCGGTGGCTCAGAGGACGATTGGCTCCGAAACCAACATTATTGAATTTCCAACCCGCTCTTAGCGGAGGGCGAGTTCGCCCAGGTCAACTACCATGTCGAACACGGGCTAAAAAAGTCCACAGCTGATCGCTCGGCGATGGCTTCAGATCCGGATATGTACGTCATGGCGGTCGAAGCCGCAGTCCTTGCTCAAGACTCGGAGATTCTCAACAAATATCTGCCTCTTGCAGAGAAGACCGTGGCCAGAATCAATCACCCGCTCTATCAGGCGATTGTGTCTCGCGCCCGAGGTGTATCGCATCGCCTGGCGGGCGAGAATGACGACGCAGCCAATCACTTAGCCGCCGCCCTGGACGATTTTCGATTTCTTGACACTCCATGGCAGATCGGACGCACTTTGCTGGAGCTCGGCGAGGTCGAGCGCCATCGAGGAAACAACGACACCGCTAGAGGAAATTATTCTGAAGCGTTGGCAGCCTTCGAAAGCATTGACGCAGCGCCGGATGCAGACCGAGCCCGAAACGCGCTCGAACCACTCGCTTAGTCTGAGCGGATCAACAATTGGCCAGCCATCGGAAGGCAGTTTGGCGGCGATCAGCTTATTGTCAGGCCTTATTC
>CAYZXF010000332.1:0-3415 GCA_964482355.1 uncultured Anaerolineaceae bacterium
AGAGTCGGACGGCGCGGATCGCCCACCATCGCGCCCACCATAGTCCGAGAAGGGTCAGGATCGGGAGGGGAAGATACATGACCGGGTGCTCAACGTTTCCTTCAATGGTGGCCAGAAACAGTGCCCACATTCCAACTAGAATGAATGCCATCAGGAGCAGAATGACCACATCGCCTTTTGTCCCCCACCGATCGGCCAAAACGGCGAAGACGAGGCAGAGCGCGGGCAACAGCACGACGTAGTTGGTTGTAGCCGTTCGAAATGCGACCAGGTTAGTGATCACGATCGTCAGCGCCGCCGTCCATTGAAACCAGCGGTCCGGCTTGCCAGCGGCCTTTGCCCACTCCCAGAACAAATACAGCAGCAGAGCTCCACCCAGAACGAGAGCGATCACCCCTGACATGCTCGGGAACGCGTCGGCGAGAATTTCAACCGGCGGTCCAATCACGGTGTAAGTCGGGTGCTCGATCAGCTGCTGCAACCACATGATGGGCCAATCCGGAAGCAGCAGTACTGAAACCGCGAGCAGCCCCGCGATTGTGCCAATCCCCCAGGTCACAATCGTCCAGCGTCGAGCATAAGCCGCCCACAGAAATACGAACGGGATGAGAAGCACCGCCATCTGCGGCTTGGCAATCGAGAGGCCAAGCAGGATCCCCGCCAGCGGATCGCGCCCGCGTTTAACCGCCAATAGCGCGCCTGCCATAAGCAAAGCTTCGATGACCGCAAACTGCCCTATGATGACCGCTCGTGTTCCGTGATACCAGAGCAGGGAGAAGAGCAGCAGGGAGATCAGCACTGCGCGGCGCGGCTTCCAGTCCGCAATCGCGATACCGATCAAGGCCAGAATTGGTAGGCTGACTTCCAAAATCGTCATCCAGAGCGCGCGCGCTAAGGTATATGGGAGCGCTCCAAACGGAGCAAAGAAAATCATAGCGGGAAACGGATACAGGAAATCCTGGATATCCTCCCCAGCTTCTCGATCCACCGCTCTCCCGTAAATTAGTTGCTGGCTCGCACGGGCGACCTGTGGATCATACGGACTGATTCCCTCCTGCACCCAGAAGCGTGCACCCATCCACCGGCCAAGGAAATCATTGCCGCCTGGGAGCTCTTCCGAAAAACGGAAATTGGCAATGGTCAACGCAATCAGGATGATCAGCACCGCTAGAATGGTGACGATCTGGGTCCAAAGCGGACGCTCCCCCATCAGGCCGTTTCCTCTTTCCTGGAGGCCGCACTATAGAGTTCGAACGCCAGCAGGATCATGATCAGCGTTCGCAATAGAACGGGTAGCGCGAGCAGGTCGAAGCGCCCCCGTGAAAGCAGGATCGGCCACTCAAGCAGCGCCACCAGTGCCAGACTGATTGAAAACAGTGCCGCGCGTCGCATGGCCAGGCTCAGCAATACCACTGGAATCAAATAGGCCAGCCATTGTGGGCTCCATCCCGGCGAGGCAAGAAAAACAAGGCATAAAAGCATCCCGAGAAGCGCGGCAGGAGCACGTGGGTCCTCATCTTTTGCCCGCACTACGGCCCATGCGCCGATTCCAAGGGCCGCCAAAGCCGGGATCCAGGTTGGCACGATGGCCGCAGCCGCTCTAGGCTCAGATGCCGCTTGCGGATCCAGGCGCTCCTCCAGAGTTCCAAATGTGCCGGTACCTTCATTTCCATCGATCAACGCCCACACGGTTTCCCAGGATCCCTTCGAGGCTTGAGAGCGCAGCGAAGCACCAGCCATCTCAGGCTCGGCCACCAAGAACGGGGCAAGTGAAAAAACAAGAATTGCAGCGGTCAGGCCGGAAGAGATGAAAATCTCTCTGGAAGGTTTGAACCTCCAGTAGAGAACCAAGGGGAGCAGAGGAAATACCTTGACCAGCGCTCCCACGCCGGCAGCAACGCCCGACAAATAGGGCCTTGATTGGTAGAAGGCGGATAGCGCAAGAAGCATGAAAAAGACTGCCATAGGATCAAAGGTCCACCAGCCGAAGGCCGGGATTGCGAGAAAGCCCATGTAGACCCATGCAACCATCGCTGCATTCTGCGCGCTCCAGAATTTCTTCGCAAGCGACCCGACCAGCCAGAGATTTCCAAGATCGAACGCCAGCATGATGAGCGCCAGCAAATAAGCGTAAACGTGCGGTGACCCTCCCGCGGCCCTGTGGATCCCCAGGGAAAGGTAAGGAAATAGCGGAGGAAACTCGACCCAGTGGTCAAGCCATGGCAGCCCGGCTCCGAGAGATGAAAATTCTGCCAGGTTAAAGAAATGAAGATAGTCGCCGTATCCGATGATTGCGTCGATTGGCAGCGCAACAAGGGTGAGAAATCGAATCGCTGCCAGGATTCCTAGCCGCAAGTTATCTTCTTGACGGGCCTCGGATTTGGGCACGCCTAGATCAGCGCTTCGCTTTCGCCCGTGCTGATCCTAGTTAGGGCCTGTGAATACCGTAGCTTGATCGTCTTCATGCACTACCATCCATCCTTCACTCAGGAGCTCACGCGCGAGAGGCGAATCCGTCTCAATGAGAACGGTCCGAATGCCCCATTTGCTAAGAACCTCCTGCCAGCCATTATTGCCACGCCAAACATCAAGGTACTCCTCGAGGATTGCGTCGTCAAAGAGATCGGTCCTCCCATCAACAAAGCTGAGATACTGGGGGTACAGATCCCAGAGCACGTAGCCGCCCCAGTTGTAAGAGTTAAAGAGTGGGCCCTCCGGCTGCTTCTCGCGCAAATACAAAACAGCTTCTGCAGGCATTTGATCCGCAATCGTGTCACTGTTGAACTGACTGGAAAGCGGAAGCGCGCCCTTAATCACCGCCACGAAGGCAATCAGTACGAGCAGGAACACATTTAACGGCCGCGTGATTCGGGAAGACAGTTGCTTTCCTCCAGTACGACGCGGCATCCAGTTGTCCAGAATCGCACCGAGATGGTGACTGAGCACTGGCGCCGCGACAAGTGCAAAGATCGCGATGTTGCGTGCAGCCAGGAACCCGAGGTACGCGAACACCCCGATATGGATCAGCTCTATTGATTTCGGACGTTTGGGGGAAATTGCCATCGCGAACAACACGATCAGGAGCAGCCACAAGAAGGGTTGGACCTCAATCTGGTGGAAATTCGGGGACTGCCATTCTTGGATAAAATCCTGCAGCACTGTGATAGACACTGTGCGGAAGGGGTACACCAGCATGTCCAACCCAAATGGATTCAGAACAATCGCGGCCACACAGGCCAACCCTACCCCAAGCAGAACCTTCAGCTGACCGATTCCCCCCCCTTCAAACTCCGCTGCACTCCCTCTTTTCTCGATGGCTATGCGCATCTTAGGGAGCAGAACGTCGATCGAAGTGGCCAGAATCTCGAGACCGATCAGTAGGATTGGAAGCACGAATCCCCCGTGCATGTTCGCC
>CAYZXF010000333.1:0-3755 GCA_964482355.1 uncultured Anaerolineaceae bacterium
GGCTACGCTGAGGGAAGCGATGCTTGGGTTCGAGGATCGCGGGCTCATCGAGCGCCGCCAGGGAGTGGGCACCTACGTTCGGCCGAAGGTCATCGATGCCGGCCTCGAAGAGCTGGTGAGCATCGAAACTCTAGCCAGCCAGATCGGCTTGGAAGTGACCATGGGCGATTTGCAGATCATTGAGCGCAAACGCAAAGAGAACGAACCCGGCAGTGTCGAGGTGCTGGAGATCTCACGCGTGATAATGACCGACAACCAACCGGTTGCGGTCTTGATCGATGTAATCCCCGCAGATTTAGTTTCAGTCAATGAGTTGGGGTCAGAATTTCATGGCTCGGTGCTGGATTTGCTCCTGAAGCGTGGTCAGCCTGAGCTTGACTACTCAGCGACGGAAATTAACGCCGTGGCTGCGGATTCCAGAGTCGCAGATCGACTTGGAGTGGATCGGGGGGCCGTGCTGCTCGTACTGGAGGCAGGGCTCTTTGACCGAGACGGGCAAATTGTAGATCGATCGGCAAGCTATTTTCTCCCCGGGGTTTTTCGATTTCATGTCGTTCGCCGTGTAGGAAGAGGAGTAATCTAATGATGAGTTCAAAGGAGACGATAAAAGATGCGTAGTTTTGCAGGACGAGACATTCTTTCACTCAAGGGTTTTGAGCGAGCGGAGTATTTCCGTGTGTTCGAAACCGCCGATCGCCTGGCGCAGATTGCCAAGGATCGCCAAGGATCCGATTTGCTGAAAGGCAAGATCCTAGTGACCGCTTTTTATCAACCCAGCACGCGTACCCGCCTGTCCCACGAAGCGGCAATGCTGCGCCTGGGCGGGGAGGTCACTGGATTTGCCGACGCCAAAATGACGCGTGCGGGCGACTTCTACCAGGAGTCGATCAAAGACACGGTCCACATGTTGGAGTACTACGGAGATGTGATCGTGATGCGCCATTTCGAGCAGGGCGCTCCGGCAGAAGCCGCAAAATGGGCCAGCATTCCGGTGATTAATGCCGGAGATGGTTGGGGTGAGCATCCGACCCAGGTGCTTACCGACATGTACACCATACTCAAGGAAAAGGGCACGTTAGACGGTTTGCACTTCGTACTGGTGGGCGACATGCGCATGCGAACGATGCACTCCATGAGCTACGCCATGAGCCAGTTTGACATCAGCGCAAGCTACATTTCGCCGGAGGAAATGTCGTTGACAGACGAGTTCAAAAAGGAGATCGATGAGCTCAATCTGGAGTACGAAGAAGTGGAACATATCGATCAGGTCATCGACAAGGCGGACGTGATTTACATGGAGCCGGTGGTGCAACCGGATTACACGAAGTCGCTCGACGAGCGTGAAGGCGATGTAGGCACGACGCCAGACAATTACAAGGTAACGAGAAAGCTCATGAAGAAGGCCAAAAGCGACTCAATCATCCTTCACTCGCTGCCTCGGATGGATGAGCTGTCAGAAGAGGTGGACTACACACGTCACGCGCGCTATTGGGAAGAGGCCTTCAATGGTGTTGTGATGCGCATGTCGCTGCTCTCGCTGGTGCTTGGGGCGATGGAATGAAGACGGACTTAAGCGGACGCGACCTGATCGGAGACCTGGATTTCAGCAAGGACGAGGTCGAAACCGTTTTGGGTGTGGCATACGATCTCAAGCGTAAGCGAGCGCTGGGCGAACCACACGCATATTTGCGCGATAAAACGCTTGCCATGCTGTTTTTCTTCAGCAGCACGCGAACCCGTGGTTCATTTGAATCAGGCATGGCGCAGCTGGGCGGGCATGCGGCGTTCATTGAATCCAAGACCACCCAGATCGCCCACGGCGATACCGAACGCGAGATCGGCGATATCTTCGGTCGCTATTTCGATGGTATCGCTATCCGGCATGTGGATTGGGGCGTTGGCAACCAGTACCTTAACTTTGTTGCGGATGCCTCACGAGTGCCGGTGCTCAATATGCAGTGTGAGATCTATCATCCGTTCCAAATCCTGGCTGATCTTATGACTATTCAGGAAAAGAAAGGGCCGGATCTGCGAGGCGTCAAGATGGTGGTCTCATGGGCATATGCCGCTTCATATCGAAAGCCCCTCTCCGTTCCACAATCCCTCATCCTACAAATGCCGCGGTTCGGCGTGGATCTGACGCTGGCGCATCCTCCAGAGTTCAAGCTGATGCCGGAGCTGATGGAACAAGCTCGAGCAGAATCGGAAAAAGCCGGGACAAAGTTTGAGGTTGTCGACGACATGGAAGCTGGGTTGGATGGAGCGGAGGTGGTTTACGCGAAGTCATGGGGACCGCTGTTCACGACACAAGATCCAGAAGAGGGAAAGCAAATTCAAGACAAATATCAGAACTGGATCACGGATGAACGCAAGATGTCAGTCGCACACAAAGATGCGATCTATATGCATCCGCTGCCGGCAGATCGAAATGTTGAAGTGACCGACGCAGTCATCGACGGACCACAGAGCGTAGTATTTGATGAAGCAGAAAACCGCCTGCATGTTCAAAAGGCGGTGATGGCTCTAACGATGCGTTAAGCGGCCTTATCTTTGAGAAAGTGGTCATGCCATTTATCGGGCTCTAGGCCGCAGGCTGCATCTAGCTCCAGAAAGAGAAAATAATGAAAAACGGTTCAGGTGGAAAAGTAGCGGTTGTAGCGGTTGGCGGCAATTCGCTCATTAAGGACAAAGACCACAAAACCATCCCAGACCAATACTATTCGGCGGCGCTATCTATGCACAATATCGCGGGGATGATCCAAAGCGGCTGGGATGTAATCATCGGCCACGGGAATGGACCACAAGTGGGCTTTATTTTGCGCCGTTCGGAACTCTCCAGAGAAGAGCTGCACGAGGTGCCGCTCGATTACTGTGGTGCGGATTCGCAAGGCGCGATTGGATATATGTTTCAACGAGCGCTTTATAATGAATTTTCAAAACGCGGCATGCAGAAACAGGTCGTAGCCGTAGTAACTCAGGTACTCGTCGACCAGGAAGACCCTGCTTTTGATAATCCGAGCAAACCTATCGGATCATTCATGGATGAGAGCTTGGCCACCACGCGAGCGAATGCAGAAGGTTGGGCCGTGGTCGAAGACGCCGGGCGCGGCTGGAGGAGAGTTGTTCCATCGCCGCTGCCAATAAAAATTATGCAGCGTGATGCCATCGAGTCGCTCGTTGCAGCAGACTTTGTAGTGATCGCAGTTGGAGGGGGCGGAATCCCTGTCGTTGAACATGAAGACGGAAGCATTTTTGGAGTCGAGGCAGTCATCGACAAAGACTTTGCCACAGCCTTACTAGCTTCTCAGATTGGTGCAGATCTATTTCTCATAACGACGGCAGTGCCGCAGATTGCGTTAAACTATAACCAGCCAGACCAGACCTGGATCGATAAGATGACCTTGGCAGAAGCCAAGGCCTACATGGAGCAGGGTCATTTTGCCAAAGGAAGTATGGAGCCCAAGGTACAAGCCATCATCAACTACCTTGAGGCAGGTGGCAAAGAGGCTCTGGTGACCGATCCTGACAATATAGAGCGAGCGCTCGCCGGCGAAACAGGGACCCGTATCGTCCCCTGAGCGTCGGCGAATCATTTAACGAGAGGAGGTGAGCGCGCTCACGAGTTGTTTTCAACAGAACTGACCACTATCCTGAGAGACCGAAGGTTTGAATTAGGAGGAGTGTAAATGTCATTCAAGACAGTATGGCGAGGAATGACCCTGCTGTTAGTGTTCTCCCTGCTGCTCGCTGCATGT
>CAYZXF010000334.1:0-2357 GCA_964482355.1 uncultured Anaerolineaceae bacterium
GGTTCGGCTGCGCTTCGAATGGCGTTTCTTGCGGTAGGAAGTGGGGAAGCAGACCTGGCGGTGGTGATCGGGGTGGAAAAGATGAGCGAGGGTCTGGTCACTCCCGCGCTGTCCAAAGCTCTGGATGCGCGAGAAGTCGAAGATGGCGCGACCCTGATCAGCAAGAATGCCGAGTTGATGCGCCTATACAGGAAGCGTTATGAGGTACCGGAAGATGGTTTCGTGAATTTTCCACTTACGGCGCATCGAAACGCACGCAACAATCCCAACGCGATCTTCAAAGATATGAATGTAAAAGCGCGAACCATAATGAAGTCGCGCATGGTTCATGACCCGTTACGACTGTTCGATTGCTCGCCAATTTGTGATGGCGCAGCAGCGGTGGTGCTGTCGCCCGCTGAAGAGGCCCGCGCACACAGCCCGCATCCTGTGAACATCCTTTCCAGCAGCGTGGCCACCGACCGTTTTCGAGTAGGGGATCGGCCAAATCCCTTGTGGTTGGAAGCCGGACAGGAGAGCGCCACAAAAGCCTATCGACAAGCGAACGTGCATCGAGAGGATATCGATTTCTTCGAAGTGCACGATGCATTCAGCATCATGGCCTGCATGCAATTAGAGGCGGCTGGGTACGCGGATCAAGGCCAGGGCTGGCATCTGGCAGAAGAGAAGAGGATTGGACTCCGCGGAGAAATCCCAATAACCACCATGGGAGGGCTGAAGGCGCGGGGTCACCCGATCGGGGCTACGGCACTCTATCAAGCCTCTGAAATTGTGCTGCAGTTAACGGAGAGAGCAGGTAAGAATCAAGTGCGCGGAGCAAATATCGGAATGATGCAAAGCGTTGGGGGCATCGGCACCACAGTCATCACCCATATATTCGGGGTCTAGTCGCAACAGTTTTCGGGCGCATTCTTGGGATTATTGCGATCCGTCTTCCAGATATCCCCTCACACAATCAAAAAAACTGTTTGCAATCTTCTTGCTGACACTCCCCATCATACGAGAGGCAAGGCTGGTAATCGTGCCAGATATCAGAATGTCTGCAGACCAGGTCATCTTGGTTCCGCCATCCGCCAACTCCTCCAGACGCATATCACCAGTCACGTCCGCCGCACTTCCGGGGGCGGTACCGTGGGCGGTCATTTTAGCAAAGTTCGGAGCGTCGAGCTCAACCCAACGAACAACGGTGACGAACCGCATTTTCACCGTTCCAAATCCAAGCGCCGCCACGGCTTCGAACTGCTTGTCGGGCTCAATGATCTTCATCGATTCCAGTCCCGGCGCACACTGACTCACCGCTTCGGGATTGGTAAGGAAATCCCAGACCTTTTGTCGATCTGCACCAATCGTTACTTCACCATCGAGTTTCATGCACTACCCTCCACTAGGACACACGCAGTCCGATAACCATACCAGCGACTATTAGCGCCATCAGGCCCCAAATGAGCGCAATTGGATCGGCCCAGTACAATGCAAATGAAGGTAAGGTGATCAACCCGAAGGCCAGGGCCTGAAGTTTCAATTTGCGATTCATCGTTGGGCGATCATCCACACCACCAAACTCAGCGTAATTAATAGAACTACGCAGTAAGGAATCAGGCGGCGCAAAATGATTCCTTCTTTTCCGTCCATGCCTGCCGTGCTGGCTCCAACAACAATTTTCGATGGTGCTAACACCGAGAATATGGCCGCCCCCGCGGTTTGAGCCGCCAGCACCAACGGAACGCTGTACCCGAGCAGTTCAGCAGTGCGCAGCTGCAGTTGCCCAAAGACCACGTTCGAATTGGTGTTTGATCCGGTCATGAAAGCCCCCAGTCCCCCGATCCACGGCGAAAGTGCTGGGTAGATCCCTGCAAATGCACGTGCCAGCCCCTGGGCTAAAGCTTCCGTCATACCGGCGTGAGCCATAACGACTGCCATCGAAACCAAGGCAGCGATTCCGAGACTGGACGGGATGACCCGCGTGACGGTACCTGCCAAAATTCTCCTGGGCGCGCCGGGCTGGTACTGACCGGCTCGGCGGTGGATGAGATAAGCAATAATGCTAGCGTAAACCAGCAACGCGCCAGCGTGAGTCAGAATCGGTATCACGCGGCCTGGTCCATCTGGCGTTGTATATCCACGCGCTGTACTCAGCTCCGGAAACCCTAGGCGAATCTCGGGTCCTGCCAATGCTTCTCGTACGACCGGGACCAACTGCACGACAACCGTAATCACGATGAGCGCCAGGTAAGCAGACATCGCCAGGACCAGCGCGCGTGAGGGTCGACCTTCTCGGGCCATGAGATATCCGACGACCATCCCGGCCAGTCCCGCGCCAAATCCGGCAAGATTCCACAACCCGTTTGTAGCCAGCA
>CAYZXF010000335.1:0-57295 GCA_964482355.1 uncultured Anaerolineaceae bacterium
AAGTGGAACAGTCCAAAACCCATTGCTTGCTTCACCTAAACCGTATTGCACTGAAACATCAACACTCCCCTCCTCACCTACCATTTTAGAAAGCAAAGCACCATTGGCGAAAGTGGCATTGGTTACTCTACATTCTATATCTCCTTCATGTGAACCCCCGTAAGTTCCCACTGTTTCGTTGTGCAGCTTATTCACTCGGATATACGTCAGAGAGCTTTCAACAGCCGTCGTCCCGTTCATCGAAATTACTTCATCTTGGTCAACACCAGTTGCCGACAGGCCATGTATCTCAACGCTTCTACAACCCAGGCCTGCTGATGTGTCTGCTGCATTTGAACTTTGTACTTTTATTTTTGCTGCTGTGGTTTGCCAGTTTATATCCCCGCCACCAGGGTATATATCCTCATAAGCTGTATCAACGTCATCATTGTGTCCAAAAAAGAAGAACGATCTTCCGCCCGGTATATGCTTACGGGCAAAATCCAAGTCAATTTCAGCAACCTGTCTTGTAGGAGTTGCATCAACTGTAGATTGTGGCTGTCCACCTCTGGTTATAAGAACGGGAGAAGCAGATGGATGGAAAATACACTGTAGTCTGAATAATGATTGCGCTGCACTACCATTTGTATAAACAACCCTAAAGAATTTAGCGGCTGGTTTTAAGGCGTGAACCTGGAATGTTTTTGCTCCCAAGTCGCCTACAAGCTGAACGTCCCAATTTGAATTATCTTGTGAAAACTGTATTGAAAGTCCACTTGCTGCGGCAGCGACATCCGATTTATATATTATCGAAACGGAGGCATATTTTGATACGTCCTCTCCAACACCTGTAAAAACAGCATCCCCGGCCAGAGTATCCGTTGTGCTGTTGACGGTGCTGACCACCCCAAGTAATTCAAATCCTCTGCTCATCAGTACCAACCATCTATTTTTGTGCTAGCATAAACCACATGAAAAGACACGATATCACTGGGCGTCGATACGGTAGGCTTACCGTCAAAGAGTTTTCGCATAACGCTACCAAGCGTAATTTTTGGCTCTGTGTTTGTGACTGCGGGAAGGCACATACTGCATGGATTTCTCACCTTAATAACGGCCATATTCAAAGTTGCGGGTGTCTTTCCCGCGAGCGACTTCTTGAAAATGCGACAACGCACGGCATGTACGAATCTGTTGAATACAAAACATGGTCCGGAATGAAGCAAAGATGCAGCAATCAAAATCAGGCTGGCTTTAAAAATTATGGGGGCAGAGGAATTACAGTATGCAAACGGTGGCTGAACTCGTTTGAGAATTTTTATGCCGACATGGGGGATAAACCATCTCCTGAACTCACAATTGAGCGCATTAATAATAACAAGGGGTATTCTCCAAGCAATTGCAAGTGGGCTACCCGTAGCGAACAAAACAGCAACAGGCGCAAATATAAGAGAAAACGTAAAGCTGTTCTTGTAACCTAATACCATCCGTCAGTTCCTTCGTACTCAATGTCCAGTGTCTCGCCATCGCGCAACGTGAAATTCGTGTTCGCGCCGATCAGATGCTCCGAACCATCAGGTGCCAGTGTTAAATCATTTCCCGATGAACCCGAATTGATGATCTTGAAAGAGCGGCCTTGAACACCCGCAGGGAGTGTTGCAGTGAAAGCACCGCCGTCAGTGTTGCCAAATATGACCTCATCATCGTCGAGAATGGTGTACGTCCCGGTGACTCTGGTTGTGTTCTTAGTGCTTGCGGTGAACTCAATGGCGCTTACACCAATCGTAATGGGGTTGGCGCTTGAGACTTGGTAGTACGGATTGCTCCCAGCATTCACCGCTGTCACCGTAACTAACGTCCCCCTCGTGACGTCCCGATTGCCGTCGAAGTCAGCGGCTCGACCCCAGGCTGAGGTCTCGACATCGTAGATGCCGTTTTCAATTGGATTGGTCTGATCCTTGACCAGCACACGATCACCAGCGACCACTGCTATGCCATTGACCGTTTGTTGGCCGGACAGCGTCAGATTGGTGTTGCTAACGGCAATACACGGTGCCTTGATAGCAAGGGCTGCAATAAAGCTATCCACACGATATTTCTTGCTCGCAACCATCAGGCGCCCATGCCGGAATAATCCGACACCACCGATGTCACCGCATTGATATAGCTCGCGGTGACGGCCGCCTTGCCTTCTCGTGTGGCCGCTTCAGCACGAAAGATCAAGCCCTCGGCGTCATTTTGACCCGACCATAGGCGCGACAGGATGCGGTATTCACCCTCGGCGTTAAGGTCACCGAACAATGCCACCAATCCCGCGTCCGAGGTATTGCCGGTTTGTGCCGCGGCCAAGGCTAGGGCGCGCGAGTACATAAATTCCTTCTTGCGATCTTCTTCGGCCATCTCGCGCGTTGCCGCGGCCATGCGACGGTTTTTCGCCTCACGATAGGCCTCGGCCTCACGATCCTTGAGCTTTTTGATCTGCGCGCCCTTGTAGAGCTGGCCTAAGCCCTTGACAGCGATGACCGCTAAGTCAGCCATGCGTACACATCTCCTTGTAAGTGCGTCCAGCCGAGGCGATGCAACAATCTACAGCCCTCGGCATGCTCGGCAATCGCGACCACCGGGCCACGATATTCATCGCAAAAGCGCATGCTTGCCTTGATTACTCGGCAGATTGTGATGGATCGCAGATACGGCTGCAACTTAGGATCGAAATCGCAGAAAAGTTTACCCACCTCAGATTCGCGAACGACACCGATAAGACCCACCACTTCACCGTCCATTTCGACCGCCATCGCCTTCAGTGTGGTAGCAGATGGCGCACCGTAAAAGTCAACGATGTCCTGCGCTCTGGCCAGTCGCGTCGTTATCGTTGCTGGAGCTTCTCGAGTGATTCGAACTCCGCAATCGCTGCCAGAACCGTGGCCGGTCTCGGTGCTGCTGCTTGTATGCATATTCTTGAATCCGTGTCCCATTCCCCGCCGAAGGGGAAATTGTCCTCGTGGTAGCTGGCATGAATGGTATCTGCAGCCGTTACCTGGCTCTCCTCCACTAGCGGCAAATCCGACAGGTTCGAAAAATCAGGACCGTACTGCAACCCCTGATAGTGCAGATTTTCCGCAATGAAGCCAAGCCGGTTGACCTTCTTACGCTCGAGAAGCCCGATGCCGTTTATCTCGCCGAGCTTGGTGGATTTGAACTGTGCCGTGTAACCCAGCCCGGCAACCACCTTAGACGCGGCTGTAGCCAAAGGATTTGTCAGTGCACCCGCCGCCGTCACGGTATCCGTGCCCACGTCCTTACCATCAGCCCAAATGACAACTGTTTCACCGCGCAGATGAATAAGCTCCGTGGTAAATGGCGTGGTCGTCGCCGTGGAATCGTAGAGCGCAAAGGAATCGGCTATTTTATTGAGCTGGCCACCAATGGCCTCAGATTCCAATGCCCACTTGACAATATGCCGCTCGGTGAGCGAGTTGATCGTTCGTTTGACGACGTAATAAACCTGATCCTCGACCACACCTGGCAGTATCGCCACGTCCTCAATCAGTCCTGTCGCGCCCGGGCTGGTAATCTCTATCCAGCAAATGACATTTTCCAGACGATCGTATACCAGCATGCCAAGCGTGCCATCGCTGCGCACACAGTG
The DNA here is from genome assembly GCA_964482355.1 of uncultured Anaerolineaceae bacterium. Taxonomy (GTDB): domain Bacteria; phylum Chloroflexota; class Anaerolineae; order Anaerolineales; family E44-bin32; genus JADFRG01. The sequence continues at coordinate 3,629 of CAYZXF010000335.1, forward strand.
AATGCGCACATCAGGCTTCATCTGCACCGCAATCTGTACAATGCCTATGGTGTTGAAATCTGGCGCAAAAATACTCAGATCAAGCGACTGGTAATCCTGCTGATCGAGGTTATAGAGCAGCTCGTACAGGCGCTGCTTGCTGCGATCGACGAACACGGCCTTGGAGCTGATCGTTTTGATATTGAAATTCGTCGGCGAGAGCGGTTCATCGAAGGAATTGGAACGCGCGCCTAATGGACGGTTGCCATCCATTTTTGCGGCAGCGACGTTAGCTGAATTGTCTGCCGTACCAAACAGTAACCGTCCCATCGATATCAGCCAATGAATAACCCTGATGGGCCCGGAGCCGATAGACCTTGAGATCGGGGCGGCATCGCCCACAAAATTATCATCAAAACTCTCATATCGATCCGAGATCGAGCCCCAAATATTGTCTCTGCCAGCCCACCACAAGCGTCCTTCATGAATAGTGGTCGAAGTAGGCCAGCCGCGGCGATCCGACCACTCACCCTCCCACCAGTCCTTGCTGGCAGTGATGGCACCAAAGTCTTTCAATACCTGAGCGGTGACCACCGTTGAACTGGTAAATGCGATAACTCTCGCTACGCCTTGAATCGAACCGCCCGTGTAATTCAGGCCAACGGTCGCTGTGCCGGAGGTGTAATCGCCGGTTTTAATGCCAATGCGATAAAAGATAATTTGATCGTCTTGGCCATCATTCAGGTTTGTCGACACGGGTGCCGTCCAGGTTAAACCCTGATCATTCCAGGGACCATCGTCGGCGAATGCAAACTGCAAGGTGACGGTTGCGACAAAGGTGCCTGAGATAGTGATACCAAAATTGCGCGCATCGCCCTTGCCAATAACGCGAATTGCATCGCTAAAGTCATCGGCCCCGGAAATCGCTTTGGTTACAGTCTGGCCTTGGGAGGCAATACGCCAGATCGATCGATTGTCGGCGTGCTCCTGCCTGAATATGCCCTCGCTGGCCGTCAAGGTAATATCACCGATCAGGGCAGATGGCACCAGCGTTATTCCAGAGACATTTTGCACCCTGAAGGGTCCGTCCTCGGGCAGGTAGTCGACCACTGACCAGGACGTGCCATCGCCACGACGCTCTACCTTCTGCGTCCTGACACCATCGGCGGCAAAGTACATCACATCGGCCGATTGATCCCATCGCAAGTTGTCGCGATCGGCTGCCGATGCCCATGGCGTTATCAGTGACAGACTGCTGGTGGCGTTTTGCATGATGCACTGCGTCACGCGCACGTTGAATTCACGTTCATTGGCAAACTCAACGGTGAAATTTGCGCCCGGTGTGAAACTTAACGAGTGCTCGCCCCGGTCCAGTCTGACCTCAGCGATATAATCGTCATCGCCTGCGGTAGAGCCAACCTTGAATCTGACCGGACCATCGACTACTCGTACTAACACCCGATGTTGCTTGTTCTGATCGCCGCCTGCGACCGCGACGGTCTGGCGCAAAATGCCAAAATCGGTGCCATCGCCTTTCATGCCGGCATAACCGCCAACCAGCCAGGTAACGGAACCGCCCGTTTGCGAAGCATCCGTCCAACTGCTGATGTCGGAGCCAAAACCAGTATTGAGGAGCTGTGAGGCCGGCGCATCTGTTGTGGTGACGATATGCAAATCGGTCAACGGATCGATGATTAACATAATGCTCGCGGTCAATTCCAGCAAGGCTTGATCATCGACGCCAAAGGTAAACGGCACCAGCCGGCCACGGTTGTTAACGCCATTATTCAGGAAGTCTACAAATTTGTTGCCAGGCCTGAGCATCATCGAGCCCAACACCCGCGGTATCCAGTTGGTCTGGGTCTCAGCCGACATCGCCATGCGCGCGATATCGATGCGCGCCAGACCGCGCGAGGAAATTATTCCACGGTTAAAAGCTAAAAGCAGTTTGTTGCCGATGGCCATTAGCCGATCAGTTGACTACGATTGCCCCGATCGCGCCGCCCGGTACGAAATCCGCGCCGCGCCTTTGACCAGCCGCCCTCTGGCGGGAAGGCTGCTGGCGATTCCATGGCATCGGTCGCTTTGGCTTTCAAGAGCATGCGGTCCATTTTTTTCTCGAGCGAATCGATGCTGATATTAAGCCCCACCAGACGCGGCGCCACTTTATATCCTAAATAGTGCTCCACGTACTCAGCGAAATTCGCCGGCCACAACGAGAAATCGCCGCCGAACTGAATGTCATTGGAGACATACTGAAAATAGATGACCTCGGTATCGCAGAACAGCCAGGCCGACTCATCCGAATACGCGGTAATCGGCACGTTGAAGCGGTCGTCGTAAGCCACTTGCATGGTGCGAATGAAATCGGTCGGTTTATCGAAGGCAAACTGATAACCGAAGGATGGCGTGGTGGACGTTGAGGCCTGTAACTCCACCGAGCGTGCCGCGAAATTCCATTGCCCGTGCTGCAACACCCGGTCGATCAGGTTGTTGTCATAAACGTCATCTAGCTTGAAGCGCGGCTCACGATTTTCCGTGATATTAGCCAACTTGCGCTCGCCAACCACTGTCAAAGCGCCGTTGTAGAGAGAAAGTTTTGAGACGGACATTATTTTGCTCTCCTTTACTTACTCCAGCCAGCGCGTCCCTGCGCTCGTGTTCAGTCCTTGATCGACTATCGGTTCACTGCTGCCTGATGATTCTTGGCATAGCGTCGAGCAAGGTCCTCGGTTTCGAATCCGTCCTTGAGCGGAGCACCGTCGCGAAGCACACGCCATTTGTGATGACTGCCGGCATGCTCAACTTTGTATCGAGAAGGCACAGAAACAGGCGGCGTCGAGGGCTTGAGATCATAGAGCACCTTTTTCACGAGATGCACAAATAAGTGCTCTGAACCCGTAACGTGCAACACCAGCTCCCAGGCCATGTCATCAGGCCGCACGATAATCTCATCGCCGGGCTTGATCATGCGCGCGACATTGGCCCAGTAGCCACCATCAAGGATTTGCTCAACTGTCGTGCCCTTCTCGCACGTCACCATCCAGGGATTGCGAACCTCGGCGGCTAACTGAAAGCGCGATTGGGTGATCGGGTTGGCCTTTACAAAAGGCTTCTCGGGTATTTTTGCAGCATCCGTGCCAGTGTCAGGAGCGTCTTGCTCCTCGGGTAATTTTTCTGCTGCTTCCGACATTTAGGTTCTCCAAAACAAGAAATGGGCCAGCCCTTATGAACTCGCCCAGCATTGTCGCGCAAAGTGAACCATTACGCCAATATCATATGGCTGTTCGCAATTGGACATCTTAGGAAACTCAGTGATTCCTGAATATGATTGCATTCCTTTGCCGTTGCACTAAGCTAATCAGTATAGATTGCATTTTGTCAATCTTGGGAGAACATCATGAAACACATCCTATGGCTGGCACTCCTACTGCCAAGTATTGCATTCCCCGGACCATTCACAAAAGCCTTCTGCGACGCTAATCCGTCAGATGGTATCTGTGTTGGCTTCAATCTGGATCGGGCAGAAGTCGATGCAAATGAGGCTGCTATAGCGGATCACGAAGTTCGTATCGTTACGCTGGAAGATGCACCCGAACCTCCAGTTGAGCCATTCGTCGCGAGACTTGGAGCGGCCGATTCCGTTGGCACGGTTTTCAATAGCTTCATTCAAGCCAGCGGCCCAGAGGACGTTAAAACAGATTTTACTATCTTTGTTCGGCAGCCAGATGGGACATTCGCTACTGTTGGCATTGAGGCCAGTAAGGGCGGTCATTGGGGAACCGGCAATCTTAGGTATTCAGGATCAGGCTGCACTGGCACGGCATATTACATCGCTGCTTGGAGTTTTAGTTCATTAGGTGGCGATGAAGGCTCGATTGTTATCAGCGCACAGGTTGGCTTCGATGGCATTCCTTACGCTTTCAGCATAGGCCCGTTGTTTTCGGCAACTGTGGCCTCTAAGTCGGTGCCTGGACATCCGATAACGGCACCAGTTTGCAGTGATTTCTCACCTTTTGTGCAAACTGGTTTGAGATTTGCGATACCAGTTCAAGGGCTACCAGCGGTTGTAATGCCGCCTTCGGTTGCTGCGATACAGTTGAGTACATAGGAAGCGTGTGACTTAGTCACATAGGAAAGGGGCCGACCCAAAATGAGCCGGCCCCTGCATTGTTACCGAAACGAAACCCTTATGCCAACTGGATCATCGTAACGTCGCCATTGGCGGCCACTACCGTCACGAGACACAGATCCATCGACGCAAGATCATCAATGACAATGACGGTATCGTTGAGTTGTAGACCCTTATCGCCTCCATCGTCAATGTAACCGGCAGCGATGATCGTAGCCACAGCATCGGCCGCAGAACGATACGACCACAGAGCTGTAGTCGCGCCGGCATCAGCAGAATCCTCGCCCGTACCGAGGCGCGGAATCATGACAACTAGATTTTTAGTCAAATATGCCATCTCAGACCTCCTTATACGCCAACCAGAGAGCTGCCGTCATGGTTGATAACCACGACACCGCTATTCTGGAGCAGTTGTGAGCCCATGTAAATCGAGCAACGCGCCCAGGAATAATCCTGTTCCTCATCGTAGCCCGCCCGAGCCTCCAGATCGTCCGCGTTATAGGCATGGCCTATCGAGGATTTGTGGAAGCAAAAACATTTCTCTGCATTGGTGCCAACACCCGGCAGATTCGGATGCACGACCCACATCATGTTCAGCCACATATACGAAATTGGCTTGTCGCGCCAGGCCGGGTCCGCGTAGCGGGTCGGGCCGCCGTCGATGTATTCGCGAGAGCCAAATTCCTTGACCTGCATCATGAACGCCTCATAAGCCGGCGTCACCAACATGCAGATGTTTGAATCCCACGGTACTTCAGCAACACCGAGAATGGTTTTGGCGCGCAGGGTAAGACCCAGATCCGCCGTCACCGCTGACGTACCGGCCGTGACTGTGGCCGTGTTCAGTTCGGTGATGATGTCCTGATCGATCTTACGATTGATGACGCCCATGCAGGTCTGCTGCATGATCGCGCGCTGATTGCCTTGCGAAGCGAAGATGTTGAAATCTGTCTTTCGAACCAGATCGTGCCACTCGACCAGCGTTGCAACCGGCTGGCTGAGGTTATCGCCGCGTGCCGGAATGAGACCGTTTACGCCACGAGTTTTAGCGGTAGCACCGCCAGAATCAGCTACCAGAAAGGTCGCCTGATTGCCCTTGATGACCGCTTCTGTGGTCACAAAAGAGCGCAACAGGGACTGGAGCTGCTCGAACCCGGCAATGAATTCCTGCCGGTATTGAATTTGGAACGCTGTCTCGGCCACAATGGCTCTCCCAAAAAAGAATAGGTCCGTTATTCATCATCGGGGTAGCCTGGGGAGCGGCTGAGGGGTGGCCTTGCGGGGCCTCAGTATCGTCGGCAGGAGCCGGTTTGTCGCTGTCGGGGCCTGAAAGGGGTGTCCGACAATGCGAATATAGCGCAGGTCACTGGCTTACATCAATAGCTGTGTGCGCTTTTTCGTACCTTTTTGAAGCCGCCCGTGGCTCGGTACATCGCGACTTGTGTTCGCGTGTATTGCCGTCCTGACGACGATTTGTTGCGTTTTTTGCCAGCTTTTTTGTGCGGCATGTCAATCTCCTATCCTTTTTGTTTCGCAGCGCGGGCACGTCGGCGCGTGCCCTCACTGCGTTGCGGTGCCACAACCGGCCTTACCTCACGAGCAGGCCTGACGCTGGATACTACCTGTCTGCTTGCTTTGCGAAATAAGCTGGCCATAACGATTCCGTATTAGGGGGTGACATTGTCACCCCTGAGCGACTTTGTGGGTTGCCTCGTGCTGGGTGCGAATCTCATACAGCTCGCGCAAGCGCTTCTGCATGGGCTCGTCCTTGTTGTACTCGCTGCGCTTGTCACGCATGAACTTCTCGATTTTTGCGATCTCATCGTTGAGCGTTTGCGCCGGATCGCCGGTGGGTGCGGTGAGCTGCGCTACCGGGTTGAGTTTCCTCGAGATTTCCGCAAGACCCGCCACGATGCCTGGATTGTTCATGATGCCTCGGCCTTCACCATCGCGGGCGTTCAAAAACGCTTCTTTGCTCTCCGCGTTAAAGGTCGATTCGATCAGGGCGCCGACAAGATTGGTGTTGGCGCGGTAATCCGAGCCCCAGGTCTCGCGCAGCGTATCCTCATACTCCTGCTTGTGCGCCGCATCGGTCTCGGCAATATTGTCCTGCTGTTCTTCGGCAAAATTGTTGTACCAGTTGATGACCTCGTGGGCCACTTCGGGCTTGACGTTGTGTTTGTGCAGTGAGCCCATGAAGTCGGCCATGATCTCCTTGTCACCCTCACCAACGACCATGCCCTCGGGCATATTGTCAAAATAACCGGACGATTCCAGCGGCACACCGTTTGCCTCACGATAAGCCTTGACGTCGTCATCGGTGGCATTGTCTGGCAACGGCTTCAGGTAATTGCCGGCCGAAATGGTAGTGCGTTGCTCACGAAATGCGTTACCGACATCAGCCAGCGTGGAATAACGCTCCAGCGTAGACTTGAACTTGTCGTCATCGCCGGCCAGGCCTTCGCGAAAGTCAAAATTCAAGGCCTCATTGCCCTTGTCGACAGACTCGAAAAAGGCATCTGCGGATTCAAATTTTCCAAGCTGCTCGGCGCGATCGGTGTTATCGCCAGCCAGCCCGCCGTACCATTGTTCGTCTTCAGCCATCTTGTTCTCCAGCGGTGCGTACCGCAATTTTATCAGGATCCGTCCGTGCCTCTGCTGACTTTAGCATCCAAATCAAAGTCGTTCCGGCATGACGCCGGCCTTCTGCGAAATCGCTGCTGCGGGCACTGCCCGGGCGAAACGAGGTGTCGTGAGTACCAAACGCCCAGATCATCCAGTCCAGCGCTCGCCTTTGCTGAGCAGCGCTCGCCTCTCCTCGGTACAAGGCGCGGATCGCTTGCACATCCGCCTCATGATAATCCGGTCGCTTCAGCGGGTCTGGATTCGGTACTAACGGATCGTCTGATGGTCTTAACATCAGGCTGCATCGGCCGCGGCCAGGTCCTTGATGCCGGCACCGCCCGTTTTAGCCAACTCTGCCATGGCTTGGGCTTCTTGGGCTTCTTTGAGTTCTGCCATGGCGGCCTCCACATCGGCGTCACTATTGAGGCGTTCTTCTTTAAGGCCGATACCTTGCAGCGCATCGCGCAAGGTCATGCCAACGTCCAGATAGGCAATGGTTGAGGGATCGAGCTGCATCGCACGTTCAATCAAATCCGCCGATTCTAAGAAAATGGAGGCGTCCTTGCGCTCAATAAGATCGTGCAATGGCGATACAAATTTGAAGTGGATATTACGTCCCTGCAGTTCGCGCGGGATATCCTGAATCGCTCCAAAGTGGCCAGCGCGCAGCAGCGCATCAAAAGTATCTTCACAAAGCTGGCCGTTGTACTCGGTCTCCATGGGCTCGAACAAGGGCAGTGCGGCGCGGATGTACTCCTGCACGCGCTGACCGACTTCAAACGCCGTCATTTCGGTACCTTTTTCTGGCGCTGGTAAGGTCAGTCTATTGATGTAAAAGGCTTCGGCGAGCATTTGCATTTGCGTGTCGTGCACGTTGTATCCAATCGGCAAGCCCCTGCGGTCCTGATTGATCGGCCGCAGCACGTCACCCTTGCGCTCATCGTAGTCCTGGTCTGCCCAGGTCACACCGCCAGAATAGAGCTGCAGATCGCCGCGCACCGCGTCAATAGTGGCAATCATCGGCGGACGCACGCTCATCTCACCGGCTTCGAGCAAGGTGAGACTCATCGCCTGCAGAAGACGCGCATCGGGAAGACCGGCAATGGTGGCCGGCGAATAGGCGTATTGGCTTCCCGAAACCGTCTGCCAGCGCGGCAGAGTGATGCCGTGCGAGAACAGGCCCATTTCTTTCATGATGTGTTTATTGAGCACATCCAGATACACCAGCATCCACGGATAGCCTTCGCCCTCGCCATTCTGGCCGCGGTAGATATCGGTCGACACCGCCAGCCGCATGCACTGGTGCGTTTGCAGCGTCTCGGTGCCGGTTTTATTCGCAATGAGCGTGTGCAGGTCCATGCCCATCTCTTGCAGGACCTTGATGCTCGGCTTCCACTTCAGATAAATTTCACCGACAGAGCCATCCGCCATCTCGGCCCAGGCGACATCGCGCAAATGCCAGCAGCGGTACAACAGGTGCGGCGAGCGCGCATTCCAGTTAGTTTCGCGTGTAATGCAGCACTGCCCGAAGGCGGCGTAATCCGCGTCTCCCTCGGAGGTGGCACGAATAAAATACGCTTTGCGGTCATACATCGCAGCCCGCTGGCGCTTGGTCGCCCATTGCAGCCATTCGATGCCGCCCTTGGACACTTTGTCCATTTCATCCACCTCAGTCTCGAACCAGTCCGAGCTCCTCGGTCTGAGCATGGCCGCAAAGGAGGTTGATAAATCTCGGTGTACCAGCAGCGGATAGGATGAATACAAGTGATTGGCGAATTCCTCACCAATGTAGCGCGTCAGGGTGAAATCCGCGCGCTGCGGATAGAAGTTCTCGGCAATTTCCTGCCACAAGGTGGTGGCCGCTTTGCGCTGGGCAAATAATTGGCCGCCCCGCTCAATGAGTTCGTCTGGCTTCATCCCAGCGTGTCCTGATCGGTGAGCTGGGTGCTGGCGCGTGATCCACGACGTTTAGCCGCTTTGCGCCGCTCGTTACGGCGTACCTCCTCCTCATCGGGAATGAGTGCATTGGCGTACACAGAATCCAGTGCCGCTTGCTTTTTGTCCGCTTTTTCCTTGCGCCGCTCAGCATTGGTCTTGAAGCCACGACCAAGATGAATATTCACGAGTCGCTTACGGGTATTTGTAAGGCCTGACATTATTGTCTCCTCCTTGGTCCCAAATTGACCTGTGGCATGCGCTTACCCATCGATCGCGGAATCTTACCAACACGCTGGTCCGGGCGCCATTCATTCAAGTGCGTGATTGCCTTCGGCCCCGCCGACCAACTCATGACGACAGCATCACCTTTATCCGTTGATCGCCCAAGTGCGGCAACCACGTCTTTTTTCGGCGTCACCTTAATACCATTGGGGGTGACCTCCCAACGCAAGGCCGTCAGATCGGATACCAGCTCGGGATCGTCTGGTAAAGCGATCGGCGAGCCGCCGTCCTGTCCAGGGTCCAGTGCTTCACGAAAGCCCCAGCAAATTTGCGCGCGCTTGTTGACGAATTTGAGCTGTTTTTCAGCCGTTCTGCGCACCGATTTATCCATGCCCAGATGCGCGCGTACTTCAATACCGTTTTCTTTCAAGTGCGCATAAGCCTGTGCACCATTGGTCTCACCGCAATCGAGAATGATCACCGAGTCATTCCTGCGGTGCTTCATGACCAAAGCTGCAACATCCGAGCCGTGCGGCGTTTCTAACCCAGGCACTGCGATCAGAACAGCAAACCAGCCGTCGTGACGCGGCGCTAATACCGTTTTGTCCTTTCTGCGCGCGGCGTCCACGCCGATGGCACATTGCGGCACACCATAAGGAGGGTCGGCTTTCCATCTGGCTTGAGCACGCCGGATCCACTCGGTCGGAATAAGCTGGTCGGCTTCGTCCACTCGAGCCACCATGAAATTGCCATCGCGAATGGCCGAGCGAAATGGCTCCGGCATCGCATCAAGCACTGCGTCATAGCCGGTATCGGCCAAAAACGGGTTATCGCCCAGATGTGCCGGGATGAAGGTGCGGCTCATCGGTTTCAGGAACCGCGGCGTGCCATCATCGTTCATTTTGCCGCTGGGAATCTCCACATCAGGACCGTCTACCCAATGATCCTTGGAATTACCCGCCTCATCGACAAAGGTCACACACCAGCGCAGCTCGCCGTGTTTGGCCGGGCGTGGATAGCGATCATCCAACCACGGCGCGAACATCGGGATGATCCAGTCACCCCCTGAGTCTGTGGGCGGATTAGAGCCTAAAATAACTCTTTTGCGCTGATCCGGGTCGGTTGAGCGCACCCAACCCATGAGAAAGCGAATTTGCATCTCCAGGCACTGCACCACTTCGTCAATGGCCAGTAAATCGTGTGGATTGCCCTGCCAGTGCTTCTCATCGCCGAGTTTTGCCAACCCGCCAAAATCAATGGTCTTGCCATTCACCGTTTTCAGGCGCGGCGGCGGCGAGCCGTTATAGCCCTTGTCGGTGCCGTTTATTGCGATGGCACGATCGGTTAATGGGGTCAAATCGACGTAATGCTTGCGAATAATGAGCGAGCGGGTGTGATATTCAAAGGCCATACCGAGAATCAGGTCGGTTTTACCACCCCCGCCCTCACCGCCGTAGAGCAACACGTCCGCCAGGCAGTTCACCGCGTCGAGCTGCGGGCCCACGGTCGGAAACCACATGCGATTTTTGGACTGGTCATCGATGAAGGCATCGAGCTCGGCGCGCTTGTCAGGACTCAGCGCGCCGTATTTTTCCATCAGGTCATCGATTAACGCGGATTCACGGCTCACAAATTATCTCGTTTGACCAATCACAAAAAGGCGACTCAGATACCCACCAGGATACACCCGAGCCGCCCAAGACGTGCCAGAAGCCGTTAAACAGTCAGTGCCGTCAGGTTAACGCGTTCGAAATACACGTCGAAAATGACTGGAGAACCGAGCGTGATGTCGGCAACCAGCAATTCGTAATCGATCGCCGTGTTGGCCTGCGCGGTAAAGTCAAAGCCCAACGCCACCGGCAAGTGCCGGGAAATACGCATCTCATCCACCGTGGAATCCAAAAAGCCGGTGGTCTCAAGCGAATTCACCACCTGGATGGCGCCACCAGAATAAACGAAGATCATGTCCTCGCCGGCTGCAATTCCACCAAAGGCCGTACCGGCTGCCTTGGATACATCAATGCGACTGACAATCAGGGCAAAGCCAGCCCCGGGTGCTGCCACCAGTTCAACAGGGGCTGAGAAACCCGCCAGAACCTGCGCGGCTGTTAAGGAAATTCGGGTGCGGTACTGCGGGATAATGGTCGCATTGACCATCTCCAGATTGGCATCGTTGAACACCACTTCAGTGTTTTTCGACAAGCCGAAACGCTTGCCATGAATACTCGTTTGAATGGTTGGACCGGGCATGATCTTCTCCTATTGCTTGCTATCTATTATGAGGAACATGCCGATACTACGCCCTAATGCGCCGCGCTGCCTCTCCATCAACCTCGCGATGAATCTGAAACCCACGAATGTCGATGTCAAAATACTGCGGAATCTCGAAAATCTTGCCGCGACCCATCATCACCATGGGCTTGCCGTCGTCCAGCCACGCCAACGAACCCTCCGGCACAAAAAATCGCTTCGAAGGAATCGAGATCACCTTTTCACCAGGCATCCACAGACCAGACGCCGTGAGCACACCACCGGCCATGATAGCCGCCATGAATTCCCTGCGATTCACGGCCGCAACACACTCGGCGGATCGTAAAAACCCTTCCGTATTGTGATTTGTCGCATACCAATCGCCTCATTACGTCGATAAATGATCTCGTCCTTGCTCATCACCTCATCGCGACTGATGATCTGCTCGCAAATGTCATCGCAAAATCGGTCTCGCTTCCGACCTGGGTAATCCGAAAAAAGCTCACTAAACAAAATGCGTGAAACTACCACCTGACGCCCCACCCACGCCGCGGCCCTTAAATAATCACCGAACGCTCCAACAGCCACCTTGTCGAAATGAAAGCCACGTAACTCGGCCGTCATATATATCTCATTGCGAACCTGACACTGCATCGCGTTCATAAATTGTAAATCCACAGTCTCGCAATCTCGCACAGGGCGACAAAGACAGCATCCTTATCCTGCTCACGCCGGCCGAGCTGGTCGTAGGGCATAAGATCGGGGTGGACTTTATTGGCTCGATCGTATTGCTCGCCATACCTCCAGCCCATCTTTCGATACGCAATCATCCAACTGCCGTGCAGCCCCTCTGGCGAACCAGATCGATGCGGGCCACACTCGGTCTCGATCACCTCAAGAAACTGATCCTTGAATTCCGACTCGCGCTCGTTCCACGAATCAGGAATAATGGGTGCGTTCGCCGCTATTGCGGCAATCCTCGCGCCCTCATAGATAAACTCAGCTCTGCGTTCAGTTAGTGTCATTTTTCCTCCTCCTCGGGCAACGCTTCCCATTGCCCTTTCGTGAGCCACGTTCGAGCATTACATTCCGAACAAGTGACGCGAACTCGTACCCCGTGCCACATTCGTCGATTTTTGCGAAAGGCTAGGCTGCCATCTGGATTTTCATCGGCTACCCAAATATGCGCGCATTCTTCAGTCACTTGTCAGACCTCCGCTACCGGCCGCATAAGCTCATAGCGCTCAGGATCATCCCACGCCAACCACATCAGCCAAGCCTCCTGACGACGATAATCCCGCTCAGCACGGGTCATAAACATCGCGTCCGTTTTCTGCCCCTCCCGCGGCGCCCATAATCCGAGCAACTTCGCCTCGACCAGATCAATCACTTGCCATCCTTAGATCAGCCGCTCGATAATCCAAATAGATGGGCCTACCGATAACCCGACCAAGAAAAATATGTGCTTTCGTTCAATTTTCACTTTTCTACTCCTCAATTACCTCACGAACTTTGATGTGAACGGCCTCATCAAACCACGGTTCTTCACCATGCTCTACAACGCGCGCTGGACTGCCATCGGTATTCAACTCAAGAATAAACTCCCGCGGCTCGGGCTTGATGCGATACTCAAAATCGCACCAGTTAAAACACAGCGGTCGAATGCCAGAATCGTCTCGCCACCGGCCTGGCCCGGCACGGCCGCGAATCTGAATCGTCTTGTGGCCATAGGCGAGCATGACCTCGACTTGATACTTGATATCAGCCATCAGCCTTCCACCACGTAAACCTTCACCCAATGCACCGGCGAAAATCGAACCTGGTCATTGTCTATCATCAGCATCGCCGCGCCGGGGCGATTCAGATTCGTGCCAACCTCCTCAGAAACCTTCCAAACCGATAACGAGCCGCCCCGATCAGTGTCATACGTCCAGCGAAAACCCTCACCATCGGTGAACACCGTGTTCTGACTACCGGCAATTTCAACAACCACGCGCCTCATACCGGCTCCTCGATCCGCACAGGCCACCATTCACCACCCGAACTGTAGCGAGTCGCAAACATAGGATGCAGCGAATCCCCAGGCTTTTGCCGCCACCAATACCAGCCTAGCTCGGTCGGCGCATCGCCACTCCATTCAGCATCGTTGATGCCAGTAGTGAGCCGCTCAATCTCGGCCAAAGCCCCAGGCAGCTCACCACAGCAACTCGACGGGTCACAACATAGACAGCCACACTCATCCATGCCAACCTGCTTGCGCACCGCTGCTACGTCGTAATCACTCACACCGAACCGCCGATCGCCACACACCAGGCGCGTAATGATTCTCAGCCACTATCACCGGCATCGGACCACCCTCAACCGGACACTGCAAAATATTCAAATCCCCAGCATCGCCAACCCACATATCCCAGGTACACGTATCCGTATCCATGAAATTCTTCTCATACGCGGGCGGACCAAAAAACGTCACCACAATCTTGCCAACCATTAACCTTTCTCCTTGGCCCGCTTCCTAGCCATGTAGTCCTTCATGTACTTTTTGCGCGCCTCGAGCTCCAAAACCCTGGCCTCCAAACTCTCCAAACGAGCCATAATCTCCTCAATCTGCTGCCAGTCAGGAACCGGATTCTCAACAATAAGCCGACCTTCCTTAGTCAATTTTTTTTTCGGACTGACAGGCTTCTTACTAGACTTGCGGGCTGGCTCGGCAGACTTCGTGCCGCCCTTGCAGACGTGGCGCCATTCACGCTTGCCGCAAATTTTGCATTCCGTAGGCTCCATGAAGTAAGTTTACACTGTGAGCGTAAGTTTACAAGGGTAGGTTTACACGTACGGAATTTTTTTACACAGAGAATGGCGTTGCCACACCTACACACTGATTGATTTCTATATAGCCCCCCACCCCTTCGCCAGTCAAAAAGCTAGGAGTCCCATCTGTGCTATTGGTTATCAGGAGCTGCTGCTTGCGGGGTTGCCGTCTCCGTCGCCTTGCCTTCAATCAGAGCTCCGGCCTTCTCGTTCTCTATCAGCAAACAAGCGAAGCGGCGCATACGTTCACGGTCTGATAGATCAAGCGTGTGATTCACCTCGCCGCTGTGTTTGACCTCCACTGACGGGCCGTATAGATGCGGAGCAACAGCAGCCATAAGGCGTAGACGTGTGTCCACCCGCAGTTTGGAGCGCTGCACATGCTCAGTGTCAAGAGCCTCATATTCAACACCATTGCGCCCCTTCTTGATGATGTAGTCAGTCGTCCCATCGTCCGCAATCAGCACGCTTTCGTCAGCCCATGTGTGCATCTGATTATGTCGCGCGCGGGTGAACCTCTCCTGAAAGGCAGAATTCTCATGCTTCCACCGATAAACCGTTGTTGTTGATGGCATATCGCGCTGCAGGCATATCTGTACCAGTGTTGTGCCGCTTTCCAGTTGTTCGAAGATGGAACGCGCCAGCGCCTCAGAATAGATCGTCGGACGACCAATAATCGCTTTGTCTTCAGGAGTAGTGTCTGTTGCTTGCAGGGTATGGGTTTCAGACATGTTTGCAGATTCCTGGGTTCACTGAGCTGGTGTGTTGCAGTTTAGCAGCTTGTGAAATAGTTGTTGACAGCGGAACATTGTTCCTGTATAGCTGGGGGTGAGCTGGGAGCAGTCCCAGTTTAGCCGGAGGCAGCTCTGGCACCCTGTAACTAAACGCAAGGAGAACACCATGATCACAAACAAGCCCACCGCGTTAATTCACGGCGCCGCCAAGGTGCTGGGGATTAGTGGCGAGATTACAGCGGAGATTGTCACAACCGCCTATCGCCGCGCGGCAATGAAGTATCACCCAGATCGCAACCCGGCAGGCCTGGTGATGATGAAAGCGGTGAACGCTGCGCGCGACGCACTCAGCGAGTTTCGCGGCAACCTGAACCACAACGAGACAGCCGCCTGCTACGGCGGAGACCTTAACGACGCCATCAAGCACCTATTGCACAGCGTTGGCCTGAACCTTGAGATATGCGGCGCCTGGTTGTGGGTGACCGGCGAGACCAAGGCGCACAAGGATGTCATCAAGGCCTTTGAGTCGGAGACCGGCAACCGCTTCAGGTGGCATTCGAAAAAACTAGCTTGGTACTTCGCGCCCAATGACTTCAAGGGCCGCCGCCGCTTTCGTGGCACCACGTCAATGGATGATATCCGCGAGACCTATGGCAGCGCATACGTCGCCACCCAAGCACGGAGCGCAATCGCATGACCGAGGAGCAACTACAAGCAGCCGAAACCTGGCAAACCCCAACCCGTGGCACCAATCAGGCCGAGTTTGATATCTACCTGGCTTGTGCGGATGACGGTCACGGCAACGACGTTACAACAGGCGGACCACTCAAGACGTTTGACGAGTGGCTCGCGAGCTGAGGACTCACTAATAGCCGCGTGACAGGCGGCTACAGAGTGGCACTTTTCCACCACACGAGGAGAACAACATGAGCAAGAAAGACGAGCCGCGCCAGTGCTTCTACATATCGCCGCTTGAATACGACGAGGGCCGCGGCTATGTACCTAGCCTTGTTGTCGAGAACGAGCCGGGCCGGAGCCCCATGAGAGGCCGCGGCGAGTTCGCCGAGCCTTGGTATTGGGGCAAGACCTTGGAACAAGCCGAGCAGACCTGTGAACGCGTGAACAAAGATCGCTACGGCATCAGCCACCAAACGGCAGCCCGCATTGTTGCCAGCAGCATGGCAGCAGGGAGTATTCACTGATGGCAACAACCAAGCAGCAGCCAATCGCGAGGATGGCAGCCTGTACCCGGGAGTCGGTCACGGCGCGCCAGCGTCGCGCATGGCACTCAGAAACCGCGGCCTGATCGAGAACAAAGAGCAGCCTTGCAAGGCCTACAAAGGCCTGACCTGGGATGAGGTAATCACCGAGGCAGGCCGCGAGGCTTTAGCCGAGGCACGAGCTGCGGGCTGGTGAGTAACCGCGCCAAGTGGCTGGCCCTGGCCGGCTGTTTGGCGGGAGTTATTCCCAAGGGGTGACAATGTCACCCCCCTACAACGCGAGGAGATAGAAATGCACAGAGAAGACCAAACGCGCATTGTTGAGGAAATGTGCAAGGGCTTGCGCGAGACAATGCTCGCCAAGCTGGACAAAGTCCCGGAGCGCTGGGAGGGCATGGAGTTGCGCGCCCTACTTGCAGACACAGCGCGCGAAAACTTCGTAATTGGCAGGCGAGACAGGCGGCTCGGCATGTGGAAGGACTACGAAAACGATCGCTTAGTCTTGAATATATAAATGAAACCAGATGCTTCGACCTACGATCCGCGGCCTGAATACCTGGCTGAGTTAGTCAAGTCCACCGGGCTAACTCGGCCAGTGCTAGCCAAGCTGCTTGGTGTTGATCAGCGCACGATCCGATACTGGTTGGCCGGCAAGCGCCAGTTCCCCTACTCGGTGCAATATGCGCTGGAGGTCTTGGTTTTGTCTCCAGATTAGTGTCTAATTCACTTATGGAGATTAGTGAAAAAGATAAAGTCAGGTTGGCGAGGCAGCGGCAGACGCGGAGAGGATATGCCAACCGCAAAACTATCTACCATCCAAGTTATCGAGATTCGCGAACGCTACGCTATCGGCAAGGTGATGCAGAAAGATTTGGCTGCGGAGTACGGCATTAGCAGGGCCCAGATGCACAACATTCTAAACAGAAAGCAATGGACGCACATTTAGTAATTCGACCATACTGCTAGTGTTTTGTATTCAAGCCCGGATCAGCGCCGCTGGTTAGCAACAGCCCCATTTCATAGGCTTCCTTGCACTCGTCGCTGCACACCACCCACACGGTTGCTGGGTTCTGCAGCACGTCGACGTCGACCTCGATCGGCTTGTCGCACTGCTCACAGCGCACTTCGATGGTCTGTAACTTGACCCGGCGCTTGTCATCCGGCACCCGCACCGTGCCAAGCCGATCACCGTCGCGCAGAAGACAATCCCCAGGATTGAGGATAATTTCGAGTCCACCTGGACCGCGGATTCTGAGCTGATCGCCGCTCACTTCCAAAACGGCCACATGATCCACGAGCAGCGCGTCGATCTCACTGACGTTATCGACTTTCCACTGGACATTGGGTAGCCCTTTTTGTGCTGCGGAGAGCTGGCTCAAGTACCGCGACCAGACTGCGCCCACCAAGCAACGAAATTAGTGACGTCAGTTGCGCCACTCTGCGCGAAGCGAACCGTCTTGAAAGTGCCCTCAAGCAAGTAGATCAAATCGGGAAGGGCCACGATGACTCGGGCTGCCGGCGTCAGGGAGTGCAGATCAATGAAAGCCACTTCCTGGGCGAAGTTAGTTCCATCCTGAGACACATCGACATCAACCGCACCCGCCGATGACATAAAGTAAACGCGATTGTAGCGTTCGGCATTCTCAAGCTCAGCGACTACGTCCTCATCGTCAGGAGTATCTAGGCCGATGACCTGATGCGTCGGGCCATAAAAGTTATGCGTGCCTACGTTTGCCATGATTGCTTCCCTGTTGTTTAGGTTTCAGCCGCTCTGCGACCTCCGCTGGACCTCGGACGACGACGGTAATCTGGCCACAAACCACACGATACTTCGGCCAAACTGAATGCAGCTTGAAGGAATTTAGTGAGCGGCATTCAAATTCCATGTGTGCTGCTAAAACCAAGCCTTATCTCCGCTGACCTACGGCGGCAACAAGCTTCAAAAAAGTCCTTGCCAGCATATAGATAATACCTCTTACCCTGAGAATCTATCGTGGACTGCCATCTTTGTCGAGTTTTCTGCCAATAAACTCCCGTGATGCCGTATGTATTATCGGACCTCTTGCCTCTGTTCTTACAATTGTCTGAGCGAGTCGCTGGACGTAAGTTTTTCAGTCTATTATCCAGTGAATTACGATTGATGTGGTCAATCTCGTCAACCAAGACACCATGCACGATCAGCCAAATAATCCGTGCCACGTTATAAACTTTACCATTGATTTTAACGCGGCGAGAAACGTACCCTTGCTTCGTCCTTACTGTTGATCCAGCTATAGATCCGACCTTGTATTTACTATTACAAGCCGGAGACCGCCTGATTAGATTCTCTCCATCGTACTCAAAGCGCTCGATAGCAACCGCAAGATTCAGCATTTTTATCAATCCAAAACATCCTGATATCACGAGCTATTATACGCGGAACTTCAAACTCCTGCCATGGTTGCTCTGCAAACTTGTCAAGCATGAAATCCTGAGTAGGGATAAGCACATGCACCTCATCGCCGAAGTGATCCTCGAACATGATTCGACCCCAGATCAGGCTTGGACCGAACTCACCGCTCATTTTCTGGCGTGTTGTGTGATTGTGTAGATGCCCAAAATGGTGCCATTTGCACAGACCAATGGTCCAGCGATGCTGCTCAGCCCCCTTACCTACGCGCCGGCCTCGCTCTGTAACGTGCTCAATTGAGGCGTGCACATCAAGATAGCCCACCAACAAGCAAGGCAGACAACCGCAATACTTGGCTATTGTCTCCATGCGGTCTCGCTCGTTCTTGCGAGCTCGCGGAGTCGAGCCAACCATCAGGCGCCGCGCTCGTCATTGATGAGATAGTGCCTGCCCTTATCGGTAAGGACAAAGTCTCCACGACAGCCACAACCACATCCTTCCACTAACCCTCGTTTAATTAGCTGTTTCATTTTTGCAAGGACCAGCTTGCCAGCTAGAGCAAATCCGTCTGGCATTGCATGGCATACACTGTTATCAGCATACGGTAAATTGAACCACGTACACCACTGCCCACCTCTGGAATCAATAAACTCCAAAATTGGTCTGTCTGGGATGTCTTTATATTTCATGCTTGCTTCAATCCTTGATTTTACTCCGTCGTGATCTCAGTCAGTCGCTCACCGCACAGCGGACAAAAATTATATACCTCATCAAGATATGGCCCAGCGTTTAGCTCGGCCTTGTCATAAATTGGACGCGACTCAATGTCTCCGCTGACGCCATATATATGTCCGCACTCTTGTTTTTTATCCATGATCAATCCCCGGCCCACGATCGAAGTACGGCATCAGCCTGATCACAGGATTGATCTGCCGACGCTTGCCCACAATGCCCCAGACAATGAACCAATCTGTGAGCTCCTCGTTCGTGAGTGATTGATGAAAGGGCTTGCCACTTCTAGCCCCGCGATGATCGCGCTCATTCTTTTCTCTGGTATTAGGACCGCCGTAGTCGCCCCAGTGCACGGTGCTTTCAGCATTCATCAACCGGCTCCTTCCCTTTGGTAATATTGATCTCAATCCGACCGCCTGCCGTGCGCCCTATGCGATCAGTCCAAAGAGAAACGACAGCGCTATCGTCTGTGATAGCACCGTACTCAGTCAGCGCGTCAAGCATGGGCTTGAGAATGTTGTCAAGATCACGCTTGCGCCGATCCGGCACCCAGACATAAATACGCACCCGAAAATACTCGTATTTAAGCCGCGCCACCTTCTGGCCGGCCATCAGCCAGCCACACTCGGCCTTGTAGGATCTACCCCGAGCGCTCAGAATCTTTCGACCCCGAACCACGGTGTAGTAGTGATTGACAGTTGGTGGGTAAGGCAGATTGATCATTTAAGCTCGCCGCGTGCACCAAGCGTATAAAACGCCTTCCATATCCGAACCATGTTTTTCCGGCAGGCATCCTTGTGGCAGTATCCCTGGCTGGAGGCAAATATCACGCGGCCGTTATCCGCCTTGATCGTTGCCCGCCACTTTTCCCTGCTGTCTTTCTTGTAGGTTAATGTGCTCATTGTCGAATTTCCTCAGCATGTTTCGAATAATATCCTTGGCCGTTGTGTACTCCTGCCACTCCCGTACTTGGACGCCTAAACTCTCGTCCGCGTCATACATGGCGTCGCGGCAAAACGGCGTCCAATCTCCTGTACGTGACTTGCAAATGACCAGCAATATGGCCATGCGATCAGCTAGAAACGCTACTCTTGCGGCGTTCAGACTTTTCTCGTCCTTTGGCATACGCTATATTCCTCGACGTTATCCAGTTAAGTACCCTCTTGTCAGGCGGCACAGAGACCATGTTCATCCAGTGCCGCTCTGGCCAGCAGCCACACTTTTCTTTGAATTTCACGGCCGCCCAGCCGGGCTTGTAGTTGTGCTCGGCGCCGTAGCGCTTCAACATGCAGAAGAGAATCTCGTGCGACACCCATCCCTTTGGCAGCTTCTCCACCAACGCTTTGCCGATGCGCACCAGATCAGCTTGAGTGGTGGCGACGTCGCGTTTTGTAAACGGCACCTTCCAGCCACATTCCGGGCATACCCTGGAGCGGCTGAAAATATAATGGCACTCCTCGCACTCGTGCTGTTTGGCCTCCTCAGCCTCTCCGGATTCTTCGTTGCGCGTCCAGTTCTCGCAGGCCTTCTTGCCCGGATCTAGGCGCCAACGAAACAGGTCATCTGCCTGCCCAAGTGCTGGCACGTTGCCGGCGTGATCTAGGACCATGGTGGCACCACCATCGATATTCGGACGCATACCTCGGCCAAGGGATTGATGATGGAAAACGATGCTTTTGGTCGGCCTAGCTAAGACCACACAATTGATACTTGGAGCATTGTACCCGTAACTCGCGATTCCAACGTTTACAAGCACTTGAATTATCTGGGATTTGAACTGTTCGTTAAGCTGATCTCGATCGCTATCATCAAGGTGAACGTGCAATGCACCGGCACTAATTCCAACCTGCTTAAACCGATCGGCGAGCAGCTCACAATGAGCAATATCAACAGCAAACACTATCGTATGGCAATCAGAGGCCAACCGCAGCCAGTTGTCGACGACATCTCCCACTAATTTCACACAGCGATTTGACAGTTTTTTTACCTCATAATCGCCGCGCCGAATCTTAATCCCCTCCATGTCTGGTGTAGCACCCCCCCAGTATTCCATTTTGCAAAGATGTCCATCTTTGACAAGCCTTCTTATGGTTGTGATGTGCTTTAGAGTCGACCAGAATGTTCCAAGACCCTTACCAGTCAGTCTGGCTGGCGTTGCTGTATAGCCATCGATAGCAGCCTTGGGTGCATAGTGTTCAAGTATTTCCAGAATCTTAGGGGCGGTTGACAAATGGCACTCATCGGTCAACAGACGGTCCACCTTTGGAAACCAAAAGTCAGAGCGCCGAGCACGTGAAATCAGTGTAGGCCACGACACAATATGAATTGGGGATACCGGATTCCATCGCTCACCCTCCCTTTTTGCCCTGAGCATGGTGACGTTTTCTGCACCACAAACCTCACTTACAATATTATGAGTCTGACCAAATATCTCATTACGCGGAGTCAAAATCGCCGTCGAATTGCCGCGCTCCATTTCACGCTTTGCGGTAAATGCCTGCATCAAACTTTTGCCTGATCCGCACGGGGCTATGTGTATTGGCCGCAATTCTTTACCATGATTCAAAGCATAATTAACGGACTCCTCTTGGTAATCTCGAAGAACGAATGTCATACGTGACACCAGCTTTTTTTCGCACGCACCTTGTAGATTGTCCGGCGGGTAACGCCATATTGTTTGGCTAAGATTCTTGGAGCTTTTGTGCTTTGTCTTATTTCCAATACCCCTGCTTCGGTCAATTTGGCCTGCGGCTTCTGACTTCCTACCTTATGTAACATTGCCGTGTTATCTCGCCCTCGTTCTATGCAATCCGCCCTATTTGTTTTCGCACTGCCTGCGTAAAGGTGATCGGGATTAATACAGTCTGTGACATCACAATGGTGGCAAATGTGCACCCCGTCTGGAATTGCGCCATGAGCAATATGATAAGAAACCCTATGTGCTAAGTATCTCTTATTGTTGATTGTTAGCAGCCCGTAGCCTTGGCGATGCTTCCAGCCCCTCCATCTCCAACACCCAGCAGCGTCTACCACATAGCCATTCAGAATCCTTTTCTTAATGGATTCAGTGATCTGGTACTGGCGTTCCTCAATCTCCACTGGTCGTTTGTCCTGTTTGGTCAGTGGTCATCTGATCGATTTCTCTGTGTAATCGACGTGTCGAGATGAGCAATTCTCCATTTCTTTGTAATGAATCGCCCAGCTACAGTGTGGGCAACAAGGCAGGTACTTTCCGCCGCGCCACATGCTTTCGAGTTTCTTGGCCACCTTCATCCACGGCTTCCATGCCTTCAGTTCGGTGATTTCGCGGCGCATCGACGCTAATCGGATAAAGAACTGATTTTCCCGATGGGCCATTTTTTTGAGGAAATAGAACGCGGAAACAATGGCCTCGCAGTCTCGGCATTCGACAGTGCCTTTTGATTCATCAATCCATACCCGTGGGTGATCGCACGTTGGCGACTTCCGGTTTTTGCGCTTCCACCCTTCAAAAGAAACAACTGCCTCAGTATCTTCAATATCGTGTCTCATGGCGCGAGTCTTCGTGGGACAGAAGTGAGGCGATCAAGCGCTTCGTGAGTGCCAGGAAATATCTCTGGCGCAGTGGCCAATGCATCGCGGGCAATAGTTGAGAGCCTTTGCGTCGTTTCGTGCGTGTCACCGGGCTGCCAGTTCGGCGTATACATCTCTGCGATCTTCTCAAGTGCCTTGCGCATGACTGTGTTCTCAGCGGCCAGTGCGCGATGATCTGGCAAACGCAGTGCCCAATACCCATCGTTACGTGCAACCCACTCACCAACCCCAATAGAGTTGCCGCAGTCATCTTCAACCTCAATGAAGCGCCCAGACTCATGGGCCGGAGGTCCATCAAATACTATGTCTATGGTTCTCATTTCGATCCCTGTTGTTGTAGGGCGGACGTCTCATTGAGTTGTCGCTGTGCGTCCAGCAACGCGACCTTTTCACCCTCCAACACTTTCAGGTCAATCTCGAAGTGTCGAGCCAGAAGGCTTTGGACATTTTCGCTGGTCGGTTGATATTGCTGGTAGTCACTTACGAACTCGGAAAGATATAGTCCTTGCTCGCCTGCCCACTCAAGAAACTCGCCGATAGCCTGACTCTGTGGCTGAATATCTTGCAGTTTTTCGTGCTCTGGTAAGTTCATTTCAGGTTCCTGTCAGTTGTAGTCAGTTACCACGATGCAACGAACGCCCATCAATTCACACTTAGTTCCGCGTGGCGGGACTGGCTGATCGCTCATGGTGACTTCAATGAACTCCCTTGCTTCAGTTCGGGTTATTGCAAATCGGCGAAGATCTCCCAGATTGATTCCGCAACCCTTCAGTTGCTCGGACAGGTCAACAATTTCTTTCATAAAATTCCCGCTCATTTCTGCTCCTGTTGTCGTGCGTCACGATCCTGCGTCTGTGGATGACTCCATGAAGGGTGCAGGTCAATGGCAACCTCCATCGTTGCGGCGCCTTTCGGCGTATCTGACCAGCCAAATATGCATCGCCCATCGGCATCCGGGTCAAAGTATGTGATTTCGTACCGCTGACCGCGATCTCCACCTTCGAGTAGTTTTCCGCAGTTGTCAGTCATTGCCGCTGCCCGTCGTGGTCTGTGTCCGGCTTCTCGGCATGTAGGCTCCAATCCAGAGTAATCACCACTTTTTTGTCGCAACTGCCGCACTCGTAGTCGAACTCATCTCGTATGCTCTCGGACTCGACAAAGATTTCTTCGCCGCAATAGGGACATTCAGGCATCGGATTGCACCTGTTCATCTGTGACTGTGGCCAGCCTTGCCTGCTCTTGTGCTATCAGACTGCCGAAAATCTCTCGACCACGGCAATTTTCTGGCGTCAGGTCATTGAACTCGGCGCTCTCATGGCACGGCCACATATTCCTCCGGCGCGTCCACGATGTACCGCAGCAATTGCAGGCGTTCATCGCAGTTTCGGAACGGACAGCTCACACACATGGTCTCAGCCATTGGAGTCGTGTCCTTTCTCGGCAGGCTCATAGCCCCATTTGTCCTCGGCCTGTTTCCGAGTGGCAGCGGTGAACTTAGGGCGATTTTCGCAACGCCAGTTAGCACATAGGACCGCCCAAGTGACGTTATCCGTCAGGAAGTCTTCTTCCTTTATGAGCTTCGGGTGCGCTCCGCAGTTAGGGCATTTTTTGAGGGTCACGATCCGTCCCCCGTCTGCTCGCTTTCGGCTATGGCGGTGCCTTCCGGGCACTTCGCGCAAAATTGACCGAGCGGGGCGCCGTGGTGACACTGCTTTGAGTCAGCAGAAGCGTTGAGTTCAGCGCATTGGTTATCAGCAGCCTGTTTGTTATCCGACTTGAGGACGATGCGTCCGGTTTGTGTATCCTCGATGCTGAACCAACAGTCACCGCCACCAAAGAAAACCCGATAGCGCTTTTGTCTACCTGAGACTAGAGTAAATAACAGCTTTCTCGCCGTCATCGGTTGTAGGGGCAACTCCTTAATTGCCGCCTTTATTACTTCAAGTCTGCGCGCGCCTTCAGCAGTCAGGGATTCGATTTCGACCTTTGCTTTGTCCAGGTCTTCTGTTTGCAGTTGAGCAAAACTTATCCACTCTCGTTTACGCCAATTCGGGCGGCGCTTCTCCAAACCATCAAAACTACTCACTTGTGACTGTCCTCGACTGCGGTAATGTCCGTGATCTGCTGAATGTGTAAATAGCCATCCTCGAAATCGGCGTGAAACGTCCAATACTCGGCATCGTATTCGTCGATCCAGTTGTCCTTGTCCTGCAACTGGAGCTGCCAATACATCGCTTCATCTGCGGTAGCGTCTTCGACCGACCCAAACATGAGTGCCAGAACTTCGAGGTAGACCGCCTTCTGTCCGATAACGATCTTTGACCCGAAGCCATCGCCGCCATGAGTGACCAAATAAGGTATTTCAGGGTTCACTGCCTATCTCCTACTAAAGTATTCTGCCAATCAATAACCGGCTGAATCAGCACCATCGTTTCTTCGTGCCAACTATCGATCATGGAAAGATCGCAGTCATCAACGACAAGATTGCCAACACATAATGGGCAGCAAGTATTTTTAACGGTCACTCGCACTACGCTCCCTTCACCAGCGGCGATTGTTCTCTGCATCCCCACGGCTCCAGCTTTTCGCATTGTCCAGGTGAACAGGAGCACCAGTTTACCCTTGCACTAAGCATGGTCTGCAGAGCCTTGAGTGCTTCATCATGGCTGCCCATCTGTAACATTTCGAATACGCCCTTAACCTCGGGCAATATTTCATCATTGATCGATGGCTGGTAAACAATAGCCCCGGGCCTAACATCCAAGTCGCCAACTGCAACCGCTTCGAGCTGTACAGGAGGCGGATTCGGCACCACCTTGACGTAGTTCTCAAACTCGAACGCATCGACAATGCTCATGCGGCCATCGCCATGTTTGACAAGCCACGCAAGATCAGGAATCGGCAGCTCCTCGCCGTTAATCGTGATCCAATTTTGGCCATCAATGGTGAGAAACGCTCGACTGTCCAGCCACTCAGGCCATAGCTTTTCCTGATAGCGAGATGACTCGGTGATCTGATAACCCTCGATCGTTTCATCACCAATGGTGTAGCGAAAATCTTGGTCAGCCATCGAAATCCCTTTTCGTTTGTTCAAGTGATGGAGTACGGTATGCGATGACCGCGTGCGCTGCCCATGTGGACACATACTCCAAATCCGCGACATCCGCTTGAGTCAGGTCCAGCCTGAGCGCATCGCCACCCGGATACGGGAAAGCCTTATACAGTGCGTTCGCCTGCCGGAGCTCATCGCGTTCGGTCTCCGCTTGTGTCGGCTCCGGCTTGGCCGCGCGATTATCGTCCGGGCTTGGCTCCTGAGTAGAGTTGGGGGGTGAATCGTTCACCCCTGGTTCTGCCGCTGCCGCCTGGTTCGCGATTCGTTGCACCGTGCGCTTGGTAACACAGCAAATATCGGCTTGCTCCTGACGGCTCATTTGGGATATCTGCGGGTCCTTCAGGGCGATCTCAACGGCGTTTCGCTTGTCAGCGCTAGTGCGACGCAGGCCGTGCTCGCTGTTCCCACCAAGCGCGTGTATGAGCGCCTCGTGCATGCCGCCTTCGTGGACTTCGCACTCTATTTCGTCCCGCTCAGCATGGACCGCGGCATAAAGACGGTGAAAACCGCGTGAGAGAATCGTTCTCGAGGAGTCCTTCTCACGAAACACATCGATCGGCGGCATAATGGCGCCCGCCTTGATGTCCTCGCAATACTCGTCAATGATGTCCTTGTGCAGCCGGGTGCGAACCTGGGTTTTATCTGATGCCTCTATGGAATCGCATTTAAGAAACGTCGCCACCGCTACTCTCCTCAGCTTTTAGCGGTAGCTCCTGCTGGCTGTTGTAAATCCGCTCGAGTTCGGCTTCGTGCTCATTCGCAAGATCAGTCACTACTCGATAGCGCAGGCTTTTCGTCTGATTGCTGCAGCTTAACCGCATCACATCATAGGGATTGATCTCGGTTTTGCTCTCTTTGCAGATGCGCTGGCCAGCCTCACGCATCGCAACGATCATCGCACTCAGTCGCTCATCAGACTGCGCCCGCATACGCTGCCGGAACGTTACTCTTTTCGCTTTGCTTTTCTTCATGTCGGATCCCTGTTCAGTAGTTCGTCCTCGGCCGCGGATAGGAAGTCACGGTTTTTCGACTCCAGCACCCTGACCTCCTCGACGGTCATAGCCTTGCCGTCGTCATGAAATCGGTACTTTGGCAACGGCACCGGGTCTATCTTTTCAACGCGCCAGCGCAAATAGCCCGATGGAATGTCCGTGATGTCCTGGCCTTTGTGCTTACCGAAATGGCATTTCACTTCACTCTCCTCATCAAAATAGGGTTCCCGCGACACTTGGCCGCTTTCCTTTGCAACCTTGTTGGGCGACTACCTCCAACGACATAATGGTCTTGTGGATGCTCCGGCGCACGATTTGTTCACACCCACTAACGTGGTTGGTTTCACGCACCATCGGGCAAGGACTGTTTGTCGTGCTCATTAAATTCTGTATTACAGATATACCTCCGGCCCTTCCCTTGTCGGAACCCAAGGTCAGTTGATGCCTTCTCTTGTCGTGCCTTACAGGGACCAAGATCAACGGACGGCCGGTAGGTCCTTCCTTGGATTTGTCTCGGTTTGAGTTCACAAACTGCTTTGAAGTGGCACCGGACCCAAAGCCGCGAGCTTCGGAACGTATCCGGTTGATTGGCGTATATCCGGATTGCCAACCTTGACCACCATCAAAACAGCCTGTTACACGGTCAGACCTCTCCAAAACACCGCTGGAACGCGGGAAGGTCTTGCAGATTGCAGACGGATTCATGCTAGAATGCCTGCATCTGGTCTCCAAGCCGAGCGCATTACCAGATACGAGGCCCCTCCCTATTCGCAACGGAGGGGCTTCATTCATTGAGAGTATCGAAATCACGCCGTCTCCGCAATAGAGGTTCGTTGCTTTTCGCGGAACAGCACCTTTTCTGCGATCGATTTATTTTCGACCGATAGATTACAAGGAAAACAGGCCATAACTAAATTAAATGGATGATTATTACCGCCCTTGCTGATCTCAAGTAAGTGCTCCAGCGTCAGGATTATTTCCAGCCCACAGAACCAACATGCCGGTCCATCTCTAGCAATAATGGTCCGCTCAAGAACTGTCTTACCTTTACCTGGGCGCTTGGTTTTATCGCCATCAAGGCCAGACCACGATTTTCTATTGATATAGCAGTCATACGCCTCGGCAAGGGCATCGTCCCAAGTCAAGTTGCCCCGCTTATTTTTGTAGAGAACCGATATTTGACCACGAACATTAACGCGCAAAACCTCCCACTCATTCGTAGGTGACAATAGTGCGGCACCGTTCCTCGATAGATATTCCCGGAACTTTTTTAGGCGCAACTGGCTATTGTGGACAGGTATTGTCATTCGAAAAACACCGACGCGGCCTTTATGCCGCCATCACGAGCGTAACCATCTGCGGCACCGATCGAGCGCAATCGACTCAGCACATTTCCGAAATGACTACTGGTTCGGCTGTAACCTGAACTCACGCATATATCATCCTCAGTGACGCGCGCGCCGTTCGCTAAAATCAGTACGTCGAGGATTTTGTTCGCTGCGCCACCTAGCTTCGGCCGCAACCATTCCCGCAACTCAGGGCCGGTCGGTTTTTCTTCGGCAACCGGACTCATGACCGCTTCGCCAGCCTCAGTAATTCGCCAACCGCTCACCAGGCCAGCGGTACGCAAGCTGCTAATAACGTTACCAAGATGGCTGCTTTTCGACGAGTAACCGGCATAAAATGACAGCTTATTTTTCGTCGCTTCCTCATCGCGTAACCACCAGAACGCTCGCAGGATGGCCACCTGAGCCTTGCCTAGACTATCAATCTGTGGAGGTGCGGCAGAAGACGCATTATGTCCCACGAGGACACCTACTGGAGGTGCAGAGGGCCGCTCTGGCTGAGCAAGTTTTTTCTGTGTCACTTTCAGCAACGGCGGCACTGGCACATCAGAGTCAGGATTTATCATTTCCAGCAGTTCATTGACATAATTAAAAGCCGATTTTTGCGCGCACTGCAGCGAACTCACCCGATCCTCGAGCTGACTCACGTACTCGACTAGCTTCGAAGTATTCTCACGCAAAACCTCTAACTCACCGTTATCTCTGTCATTTTTTGATAGCTTGATTTCCTTTTCCAGCACGCGAATACGCTGTTTCAATAGCTTCGGGTCAATCTCTTGAGCGCGTTTGATCGTACCGGCCATCTGCTCACGCAATCTCGATACGTCGACATCGGCCAGGCGGGCTGTCTTGCTTTTCACTGCCATTTTCGGCGTCGATCCAGAATCGAACGTATTACGGCGGCGGAACTTTACCTGTTTTGTGCATTTCAGAAACTGCGGCGACCACACCCACGCCTCGCCGTTAGCGAGCCCAGGCAGCGTCTTGAGTATGTCGCGAGACTGGTCGTTGTACTTAACCCATTCCTCAATCGCCTTGCGATCTTGAGGTCCTGTAGTTCGCATGGCGATCAGGGTCTGTACTTGCGTCAGCACGTTTTTGTTTATCGATGCACTGCGCTGAGTGATCATCGTCATTCCAAGACCCCGGGCCCGGCCGCGCCGAACGATATTCTCCCACGCACGCAATAACTGCCCCTCATCACGCATCGGTCGCTGCGGAATGTAGTCGTCAGCCTCCTCAAGGAATAGATGCAGCGGTTCCTCGTTGCGCTTATATAGACGCCGCGAAAAATCGAGTAAAAACTGTTTCTTTGCCGCCTCGCTATCGAAGTCTGTCAAATCCAAGATGCACGACAGACGCTCATCGACAACGATATCGGCAATCAGGCGACCACCAGTGCGCTCCAACGGCACATCGCCGCGCTTTCCGCCGAACAGCGGTATATCAAGACCTGCACCGGAGCCAGTTTTCGACGATCGCATACCCCACCACGATCCAACCGGATCAACGACAACGAATGGCAGCTCACGGGCGAACATTTCTTCAGCCATAACGGTCGCAGAATTCGACTTCCCGGCGCCGCGAGCCGCAAGAATCCCGAAAGTTTCAGTGATCGCCTCATCTGGTATCGAGAAGCCTTTACCGAGATTTAGCATCCACGATCCCCTATAGCATCGTCGATTGCTTTGAGCTGCTCATCGCTGATGCCGCCAAGCTGTGGGTTATGCAGGTTTGCCGACACCATGCGCAGCAGACCTTTCAATACGACTGCATCCTCATATCGCACCCAATCACCGTTGTACTTCTCGGTGATGGCAATGCGGGCAATGGCTGTATTGCGCTGCGCTGGTGCCACTCCTGTAACGGACTGCTGGCCGCGCGTGATTTCGGAAGTGATGTTGTAGCGCTTCATCTCGGCAGCCTCGGCGGCAGTTGTTTCGGGCAGTGCCGGCAAACTGGAGCTGCCCATAAAAAGAAATATCCGACCGCATCCTTTTCGATCTCAGCCTTGTCGGGCTCGCCACCAAGATCAACGCGCGCTACCCAGTCGTGCTGACCAAGCAGGCAGGCAACCCATTGCATTGTGGTAGGTTCCTTGCGAGTGACGGCATCCGGCATCATGTCAGGGATTGCGATACTCACTGCAGCAGCCAATAAATGATTAGACCAACCGCCATGAGAACGAATGGCAGGTCAAAAAACCAGAATTTAATTGGATTTTCTTCAAATTCATCGATCAGGCGCCGAAATACGCCGCGTTTTTGTTTGGTCATACAGGAATCCCCTTCTTTTCCGCCTGACGATGGATGTGATTCAACACATAGTTGGCAGCACTGATGCCTTCCTGATTCGCCAGCTTATGTAAGGCTTCACGCTCAAGCTCTTTCAAGCGCATTTGAAACTTCTTGTCTTTTCTGTCCATACACGGTAATGTACACACAAACGGCATGACATGCAACATGCACACGCGAGGAAAAAAAATGACGCCGAATAAGCCAATTGAGGGGGGTGACATTGTCACCCCTAGAGGAACCAACCATGACTGAAAAGAGCGCCGAAGACTTCATACCTGGGCAGGACGAGCTCGACAGCCCGGGCACGCTGATCAATTTCAACATCAACGACGTGCGCATTGCCGAAGCCAAGGAGGAATTCAAAGCAATTGATGCGGCCGTCGACATGGATGCCGCCAAGAAAGCCAAGAAGGTGCTCACCAAGATGCGCACCACGCTGGCTGACGCTCACAAGGAGCAAAAAGCGGAGGCCCTAGCCCATGGACAGAAGCTCGACGCCGAGAAGCGCCGCCTGCTGGCGCTGATCGCAGAGGTAGAGGACCCCATCAGCAAGCAGATCACGACCATAAAGAATGCCATCGAACGCCAAGAAGAAGATCGTATTGGCAAGATACAAGAGGCCATTCAGGTAATCGCAGACCTCGCCGAGGACCGCCACAGCCTGACCCTCGAGGAGCTGGAAGCACGCTACGGACAAGTCAGTACGATTTCGCTGACCGAGGAGGTGTATCAGGAGGAAATTGAACGCGCCGGCACCGTCAAGGAAGACGCTGAAATGAAGCTGCGTATCACTATTTCCAACGAAAAGGAGCGACTCGAAGAAGTGGCCAATCAGGAGGAAATCAGGTCTGAAAATGAACGTCGGCAAAAGGAGCTGGACGAACGCCTGGCCAAGCTGGACGTGGAGGAGGCCGAGCGTAAGGCTGCACAGAAGAAGACCGATGACGCTGCGGCCGAGAAACTGGCCAAGGAGAACGCTGAAAAGCAGGCCGAACTGGATCGCCAAGCCGAGGAAAACCGCAAGGCCAAGAAGCTAATCTACGACGAGAATGTGCGCATTGATCAAGAGAGGGCTGACAAGGAGGAGCGTGAGCGCAAGGAGCGGGAGCAACTCGAGGCCACTGAGCGGGCTCTCAAGCTGGCTCCTGACACCGAGAAGCTTGAGATATATGCCGAGCAGTTATGCAGTATCCCTGAGCCAGAGCTTGATACCGACGCGGGCAAACGTGTGCTGGCGCTGACCGTTGAAAAGCTGTTAGTCGCGATCAACTATATCCACGACGAAACGAGGAAAATGAAATGAGTGAGTCAACCCCAGCGGAACAGCAGATTTATAAATGTGTCCACGAAGTCACAGGACCTATCGACGAAAAGCTGAGCCAGTTATCGAAAGACTTTATCGAGTCGCACGATGGCCTACAGGACGGCGTATTAAAGTTAAGGCAGCATCTCAATGGCATCGAAGCCATGCTCGAGAACATTGAGAAAGCACCATCAACGCCTAACCGGGCTGAGCTGTACGCTGCACTGGCCAAGGCTCAGGGAGAAATGAAGCCTGCCGAGAAAAACAAGACAGCCGAGATTCGCAAGAAAGATGACTACAACATCATCTTGTACACGTTTAAGTACGCCGATCTTGCGTCTTGCCTCGAGGCAATTCGTAAGCCATTTGCTGATAATGAGCTGTGCCTGATTCAGATACCCTCACTGGGCGAGGGCAATGACATACACATGCGCACCGTGATTGGGCACTCGTCAGGGCAGACCGTTTCTTGTGAAATGACCATGAAAGCTGCAAGCGATACTCCGCAAGCAATCGGCACCGTCATGGCATACCTGCGGCGTTACTCATTGTGCTCAATAACTGGCGTGGCCCAGTTCGACGACGATGGCAGCGGTGGCATCAAGGACGAGAGCGACTACCCTCGAATTACAACAGCCGAAGCCGAGCAAATCATCATCAAGGCGGACGAGCTGTGTGGCGCCCGCGCTGACCAGGTTATAGCCAGGATGCTCAAAGGCGTGTTTGGTGGCATCACCGTGGTAGGCGACATCAAAGCTGGCGAAGCAAAGGTGGCGCTCGTCAACCTGCAAAACGCGGCTGACCTGATCGAGAAGACGGCCAAAGCAGCCAAGAAAAAGGACAGGGACGACAGGAAGGCTGCGGAGGATCAGGGCTAGCCGGATGAATGACAATGTAGTTCCACTATTCCCGGATCCTACCTGCGGAGACCCTGACAATATCACCGGGAAGTATATTCTGGTTGATAAAGTGCCTGTGTCATGCCCGGATTTGATGCGATGGGGCCGGTTCATGCAGGACGCTGATCGCCACGCTGCGCAAACGATGGTCAAGGGTGTCCGTGTATCCACGGTGTTCCTCGGTCTTGATCATAACTGGGACGGCGGTCCTCCGGTGCTATTCGAAACCATGATTTTCGGCGGCGAGCACGACGAAGAGTATCAGGAGCGGTGCTGCACATGGGCTGAGGCCGAGGATATGCACAAGGCAGCAGTCAAAGTTGCCAAAGTTGGCAAGAAAGTTCCGAGCTACAAGTGGGCCTGTAGAATAAAGGCGAAACGATTTCGCAAATTTATGAAGCGCTGGCGGCTCTAATTGGACTGCCGCATCATCGCCGTAGAGCAGGGAGATAGTTCTGAGGAGTGGCTTGCCCTGCGGCGTTGCCGGATCACCTGCTCGCGCCTTGCGGATGTTTGCGCCGGCAAGGACACCAAGCGCTACAAACGATATTTGCAGGAGAAAATCAAGGAACTGTGTGGCCACAAGAGCGTGGAAGAATCCCCAGAATGGGCCTCGCATGGAAAGGAGAACGAACCGCGCGCGCTGGCCGGCTACGAATTCAAGTACGGCGTCGACGTCGAGCACAATGTCTTTCTGATTTCCAATAAATATGATTGGTTGTCCTGTTCACCAGATCTGCTGGAGTTGCCGGGATACCTTGTGGGCGGTGAGATAAAATGCCGCGAATTATTCAAGAATTACCGCAAGTTTCGCAACGAGGCAGAGGCCCACAAAGGCACCACCCGAGCCTGCCCCGCGAGCGACCGACACCA
This sequence comes from uncultured Anaerolineaceae bacterium, assembly GCA_964482355.1. Classification (GTDB taxonomy): domain Bacteria; phylum Chloroflexota; class Anaerolineae; order Anaerolineales; family E44-bin32; genus JADFRG01. The sequence goes on from CAYZXF010000335.1 coordinate 37,056, forward strand.
GGTTCAAGGTGCAATGTGGGTCTCAGGTTTTAGCTACTGGTGGCACATCAATTTTTATATTGGCGATGACTTGCAAGGCGGCATGGCACAAAAAATTACCAGAGTTGCCGTACCCAGAGATCAGGCATTGATCGACAAGATGGAGATCAGATGTTTGGAGTTTATGCAGGAAGCCTATCAAGGAGCTGGACTGGCATGAAATACGCAGTTGCATTTATGATCTTTTCGCTTGGGATGTTGGCCGGATCCGTTATCACAATTTACGAATACGGTCTCGCAAACACGCAGCGAACCTACGACGCCTATCGAGCCTGCATCCAAACATCGCAGTGCCTCATGACGGCACAGGACTACATCGATTATTACAATTTGAAGTGGCAGTTAGAGGAAGAACAGTGAACCTGCTATGATGCAAATCCTTGCGTTACCCGGGCCTACCCTGGGACTGAAAAGAGTGGATCAAGGGCGCTTCGGCGCCCTTTTTAATGCCTACTCAATGCCGATGATGGCCTTCAGCGCAGCTTTCACCTCGCCGTCCACCTCCTTGCGGCGCTCAGCCTCAGCTTCGAAGCGTGTCGCAACGTCGATGATCTCTGCATACTGATCTTCTGATAGTGATCCGCCAGCGATCAGGTTCACGAATACATCAGCGGTCTCGCGCAAGCTTGGCAAAACCATTGATTCACGACAGCCGCCTATGCATTGTGCGGCCTTACATTGCTGTTCACTCATTTTCGGGGTCCTCCAAAGGCGTCAATTCGAATCCATGCGCTTTCATTTCTGCGTGGGTCATGGTTTGCTGGAATCGGTAGGTTGCCACATCATCGCTGAGTTGTTCAAGGTGGATGTCCTGCTGGTTAATTTTAGCCGATGCCTGCAGCATAAAGAAAAGGCCCATGAATGCTACTGCGAAACCCATCGCTGCAAGCACCAGGGCGGCGGCTGACAGCCCTACAGCAAGGGCTTCATTCGAAAATTTGCGCGCCAGTTTCGCGCCGAGATTAACCTTCTCGTCGAGGTCTTTCGCTTCCGCCATTTGCATATCCCAACAAGGTTCTGACGTCTTCGCGAGTTTCCGCGCTTAGGACTGCGATATTTTCCAACTGAGCGTCGACAACGGCAATTTTGACGTCATGGGTATCGAGCCGCTGGCCATGGCTTTTGAGTCGCTCACCAATGGAATTAAACCAGTACCTCCAGCCCCATATCAAAAGACCAAACACCAGCGCAACAAAGCTGCCAAGCAGAAGGCCCAGCAATACATCCACTACATCGAACTCGTGCATCATAAATCATCCGTGAATGGGTTTGGGCTATCTTACATACTTGGGAGTTTATGCCCAAATGTTATTCGTCATTCTCTGGCGGCGGCAACCCCATCAGCCGGCGCATCGCAAGCTCATCTGCGCGGCGATTCTGCTCAATATCCTCGGCATTCTCCTCGCCAGTGCGCCTGTTGTGGGCGATGCTAGTGTCCATGTTGACGATCTTCGTTGTGCCAGAGAGGTTTTTGGTAAAGGCGGCATCAACAGCCTTGGTGACGTTGCTCGAAATCCTCCACTCCATGAGAGCCAGCCCAACGACACTGACCAACGTGAAGGCAGCAACCAGGCTGGCCAGCAATCCCTTGATCTCCTTGAGTTGATCCCACTTACTCATCCTCGCTCTCCCCATCAGCATACAGGCCGAGAATATAGGCCATGTCCTCATCGCTGTATTGTTGCGCTGGCGGGGCTTGCTGTTGCGCGATTACCGGGGCTGGTTGCGCTCTTGGTGCCTCCAGTTGCGCAGTCAGGGCATCAAGTCGCCCTACTATTGAGGCATTTTCTTCCTGCAGGTACTCGATTTCCTGCTCCTGCTGCTGCGAGATTTCGTAGTGTTCATCGAATTGTGCGGCACGATCATACAAGCCGTACAAGTCCTCGCCCTCAATAATGGCTGGCTTAAAGTCATGATCAATCTCACAGGCCACCTCGGTCCTATACTCCATAAGAATCTCGGGCTGATTGCACAGTGCTTGCGCGGCCAGATCGTAGCGACCCTGCTTGAGATAGAACTCGGCCATGCAGACTTGGTTGAGCACCAACTTTTGCTTGCCACCAATGAGCAGTGACCACTGCGTCGAGCCAAGGCACTGCGCGATGTCCACATCCCCGAGCCCAGGTGCCACCACGTTGTAGGCACGGTTGCCTCCGGTGCTCAGGTTCAGCGTGTCACCCGCCACATCGACAGCACCACCAGTGAGCGACACATCGACATTCTGCTCAACATCAGGGCCGCCTGCCCATGCCGGCGAGACCGCCATCAAAACCACCAGCATTACCAAGGAGATGATGAACAGATCGATCTTTGTTTGTGCTTTCATAGTACCACCTTCGCCACAATGCCCAGAGCAATCAAGCCCCTGTGAAACCAGTTGTCAATAAAATGGTTGCGCGTCTCGCGTTCGAGTTGCTCCTGCACAATCTGCGTGAATGATCGCTGCAGCTTGCCGACATCGATTAGCTGGTTGTACGCCTGGCCCATCGCGTCCACGGCAGCAGCATTCTCCTGCGCAATGGTGAAATTGCCCCCTGAAACCGTCATGTAGTCCACTACGGTAGCGAAATCCTCCTTGGTGAACGTGACTGTGTCGTCAGTCGTGGACGCAGGCGAGGGGAACTCAGGCAGTCTGAGTGGCTGTTGCGCCTCCTCAGTTACCGGCGTTAGATCCCACTCGGGAATCTCAACTGGACTGCTGGCGCACCCGCTCAGACTCAAAAGCAGAGAGCAGATCATCCATGTCAGAATCCTTTTCACTTCGCGCCTCCAATATGGCTTTCGTTTTTTCGGCGGCGAGTTTAGCATTCGCCTTGTAACCGTCAGATTGTTTCTTGAGTTTCTCGGCCTTGGCCATGCCGGCCTTGGTGTCGGTAGCAATCTCTTTCTTGCGCCGAGTTTCAACCTTTTCCAGTGCCCGCCCATCGCGACCCAGGATAGCCAGCGCTGCGATCAGCAACAGCCCGCCAAATCCTATGATCCATTTTTTCATGCGATGCGGTCGACCATCTTGTACCGTTTCTCTGGGACTAGCTTGCCAACCAAGCCGCTGGCAAAGGCAGTCGATCCTGCAATAAGCCCCGGGCTGGGGCTGAATTCTGTAAACGTGCCGACCACCTCCCAGATAATCGCAGCGCCAATGCCGGCCAGAAAGGCCCATGTGATCGTGCTACTCGGTGCTTTCAAAATACCCATGTCGATCTCCCTATGTAAGTCGCCTCACTCCTAACAATCGCGATGCAGAATACCGCGAAATCTTGACCGTGTCAGACTGATTGCCACCGAGAATCTCAATGAGTCCGTCAGAGCGACCAGCGTAAAATCCCACATGACCCGGAGCATCGGTGACCTCAGGCCCCGGCTGATCTCCCTTTCCGCGCTTGATGATGACGATGTCACCGGCCTCAGCCTGATCGAGCTGGATGCCCTTGCCGACACGTAGCCATGATCGAGCACGAAGATCCTTGGAGCGAGGATGCCGGCACAGAAAGCAAATGTAGTTCACAAATGCGCTACACCATGGCACTTCGTCATGGCTTGGCCACTTCATATCGAGTCTGAGCATGGCCATGATCTGAGGATTGTCGACGTTGCCACCGACCTCCTTGATGCTGGTAAATCGCTGCGCTAAATCAAATGCGTGTTCTTTTGTGAAGTTCATTAAACCTACATCCAGTTGGTAGAGTCGTAGGACTCATAAGTGATTTTTACGCCCGCCGCTAAACTGACAGCAGTATTGACACCTGCGCCCAAATTGTCGCCAGTGGCAGGGAACACGTCCGCTGCATTCGCGCCGTTATTTTTGATGGTAGCGATTAGGCCGGGCACAGCAGTTCGAAGTTTCACCGAGTCGCCTGTGGTGGCTACTGTGGAGATTTCATTAATACGGGCCGTCAACTCTACAGCGCTACCTTGCCCGCCTCCCGCAAACGCAGTAATGGCTGCGTCTGCGTTTGTTCTAAAGCCGAGGACAGCATAGATCTGGTCGTCGCTCTGGAGGCGATTTGCTGCACCCCTGTACAGATTAGTGTCGCTTAACCAACTGTGTAAGCCGTCTGCACGTAGCTCGAAACGCGGCGTTGCGTAACCGTCTCCATCCACATAAGTTCTTAACACCGGCTCTGTCGTTGCAGACCTGAAGTGCTGAGAATAGGTATCGGTATATAACCTACGGAGGGTTTGTGCCTCTACCGCACCGGACGCGCCGGTCCACCACGTACCACCGGATGAATCAATGATTTTATTTATATCAACCGCAACGCCCGTGCCAGAAACACTGAAAACTTTGGTGTGATTTTCTAAAAAGTTTGTTCCTGTCAAGTTCAGACCCACGACATCAGCCAAATCAAACACAGTTGACCAAGCCGCTGTTCCGTGAAATCTGCAATTATGAAAGAAGAATAAATTTGATGCGCCCGAACCGTCCTTGCGCATTTTAACCATCGACATAGCGGAAGGCAGGCCGGTTGCAGACAAATCCGCATTGTCGATATAATTCTCTCGCCCGGCACCGTGATAGATAGTGCCTAGCGCGGTGAGTGTGCCGCCGCCGTCTTGATCTTCCCATCGCTCAATCATGGGTGCGATGAGACCGTTACCCGTAGGAACGGAGTGCGCACCAGATGGGCTAGTGCCGGACTGAATATACTTAATATTGTATGCGCCGGGGCGGTTTATCTCTGATCCATACAATCGATTTTTACCGGCGCCATAGTCGAAAACTATATTAGAACCAGACCCGGATGTATTTCCATTGTGCTGAGAATCAACTGCATCTAAATTACAGTTTTGCGAGGCCTCGAATAATATTCCGTCGCCCGGACAATCGAAAACATTGATGTCTCGAAAACCCCTCTCAACGACAAAACCAATATGCAGGCCCAAGAGAGATAGCCCATTGCCGTCTATTGAGAAGCCACTGGACTCGCCACCGCGCTCCGCAGCCCCAAATGCTCCCGACTTAGTGCCAAACCTGATCGTAGCGGCAGCATTGAGGCATTTGAATACGGTTAATCCCTTGCCAGCGCATAACAAATTAACCCACTCTGGAACAACGAACTCGTCTGTAAACCCCAGAACTCCAGCAGGGAAAACGGCCTGAATACCGCCAGCAGAATCAAACACGCCGCTGCTCGTTGGCGTTGCAACCAATACAGTCGTGTTCATCCCAGCAATTAAATCGGTTGTTCCAGGCGTGGTGTTCGTGATGTATCGGTAAAGGTGGCCAACATCAAATGAATCGTTGATATCGCTGGTGGTCAGTCCATCGTCAATCTCTTTTTGCACAAGCGCAAACGAGACATTCGGCCCATCAGCGAGCGTAAAATTAACTGCCGTGGTACCGATCGTAATCGGATTGGCGGTCGTAACTTGATATAAGGGATTTCGTCCGACCGTTGCTGTGGCTACCGTGGCCAAAGTGCCACTGACAACATCCCGGTTACCGTCCCAATCTGCCGCACGCGCCCAGGCAGAGGAGCTGGCATCGTAAATGCCATTCTCGCTCGCTTCTGTCTGGCCGATAACAAGAACGCGATCACCGGCCACCACAGCCACACCGTTGACCGTCTGTTCACCAGAGAGCGTGAGATTGGCAATTGCGACCGCCACGCAGGGCGCCTTGATCGCCAGGCTTGCGATAACACCGTTGAAGCGATCCGTCGAGTTAGAGACTGGCATTAGCCACTCTCCCTGACGACAAATCCGTCATCCGTAACCTCAACATAGCGCTGATTCCACACCTTGATGCCCACCGCATTTCTCGCCATTCTTTGTGCGCGATCTTCTACCCGATCCACCAAAAACCCCTGCGGCTGTGAATAGATAGCTCCACCAGGATGGATGTCGAAGCGATGCGTACCCGCGGCTACCTTTTCTTTGACATCATCGCGACTTAATGGCTCACGCTGATACAGTTCACCACAAACGGCCTGACGTACCTGGGACACAAGCGGCTGAATCTCTTTTTTTGCCTTTGGAAACGGCAGTACTTTGCCCATCGCTAGTCTCGCTCACCCAGTAGCCATTCGTAAACTTCGGTGTCGTCCTCGGACCATACTACATCGATAAAGCGATTCGTTTGTGATGCCGGCAAATGTAAGCCCGTTCCAATCACGTTCACCGCGACTCGCCGGAACTGCTCATCGGCCTCACCTTGCGCCGCCTGCTGCACCAATTTGTACAAATCATTGGAGAATGAGCCTATCGGCGTATTGCCACCACCGTACTTGGCCGCCGCAATCTCGCGCACGAACGGTACGCCTGAGAACGCTGAGTCCACCGTCGCCTTAGCGAGCCACCAGCCCCACGGCTCATCATCGTCATCATCCGGTAGCCTGCCGTAGAGCCAAGCCGAAGCCACCGCCTCAACCGTGAATAGCAAGAACAGGTCAAAGGTGTAGGCCGCTACCTGCCCCGGCTTCGTGAAATCAGTTGTCTTGGTTTTCTCGTAGGCAATATTGCCCTTGGCCAGCATGTAAGAAAGCAGCACGGTCCAGATACGGATAAATTGCGACTGCCGATTCTTTTTCGTACCGAGCGTGCCGCGCTCAAGGCCGGAGCGATCTGAAAAGAAACCTGACGTCTGCGCATTCTCAACCTGCACATCGGCGTACTGAATAGCCTCTTTCTGGTTCAGGCCCTCAATGTTCTGCGCTTTCCAGTACGCGCCCAGCCAGGTCGACACATCCACTACTGACTGAGCCGCCATGATGGGCAGAAAATACGTCGCTGACAGTGCATTCATTGACCGTTTCAACCCTGTTGGCGCGGGTCCAAACATGGATTCAAGATGTGCCCGGGTGTCGGACACATCCTTGTTCCAGGTATTGTCCACGTAGCGCGTTTTCATGAAGGAACTCATCGACATGACATCGATGTACGCCTGCTTCGGATTTTTCATCATGCGACCGACACCATGGCCATAGGCCTGTGAACCGATCACCGCAATCGTCTGAAGAATGCCAGTGTATTGCAGCAACATCACCACCATGTTGAATGCCAGTTTGGATTTTGTGAATCCAGTTCGAATCCAGGCAGCACTTTGTTCCACCACGCCCTCGGCCGCGAGTTCTCCAATCGCAGAATCAGTGAGCCATAGATTAAACGCTTCCAGCGCCTTTTCATTGCCAGTGTTAGTGAACGAATCGCGCACGTCGTCATGGTCCAGCAAGCGCTTCACGTAGTTGATCTCATCACCAATGGCAATATCGCGAATGATCTCGCGTAGATGAAAATTGATCGTGTCGAGCCCCAACCGTATGACATTGCCATGATTTTTGACGCGCTCGTAGGTAGAGCCAGCGCGAGTCGACGCAAAAATAGAGGTGCTCGCGGTCATGCGCTGCATCAGGTCTTCCAGCTCCTGATTCTTTTGTGCAGCGCGTCCGCCCTTGCGCGTGTGACGCCGATCGTATCTCAGTGGGTAATAGCCACCCTTGACCAGAATCTCGGCACCGTCCGATGTGCGGATGCTAAATGGCAGTGCCTCGACCTTCTGTGGCGCGATGCCGCGGCGCCGTTTGGCCGCATCCGACAGGTCATCCCAGTAAGTATCGAGGTAATCCCACATATCCTGCACGAACGCCCAGTCACGCTGATCCAGGGTAGCGAGAGCCGCCACCACGCCCTGCTCACTGTAGGCCGCGCCGCCGCGGTTCTTGATGCCGCCCAATAATGCCTTGCGATTGCCTTCATTGCCCCAGTTGAGCGCGATCGAGAGAATGTCAGACTTGGATAATTTGCCCAGTCCCGGTATGACGTCGCCGCGTTGATAAAGATCACCCAGCTCAGCCAACGAATAATGCCGCTGGTAGATTTGTGATACATCGTCCTCCATCTTTCGAAAGCCTGGCAGCAGGCGCTTCGCATAGGCTTCGCGAATGGGCACGACAATCAACCGCGTCAAGGCTCCAAAGCCTGATTTGTCCAGCATTCGAGCCAATGATCCTGGCCGCAGCCATGCCGCAATGCCTTCACTGACGGACAGTTTTGCGCTCTCGCCGACCGTGGGTCTGGCCACACCAATATCGATCTCGGCATTATTTTCGTACATGCTCGAGGCAATCTCATCGGCGCGCTGCTGCAGGTCGACCCTTTCACCATCGACAATCACCTGATACTTGGCACTGGCTTCCTTTTCGAGCTGCATCACCAGGTCTCGGATACCGTCAAACTCCTCGGAGGTGAGATTTTGCCAATTGGTGCCGGTGTCCTGCAGTGCCGCTATCAGACTCGGCGGCGCCATCAGCCGACCATCATCAATGGCCGCTATTATTTCCGCCATAGCCTCCTCGCGATCGATCTGGGAGCCAGAGATTTTGCGTAAGTTGATGCCCTCAAGAACAGCATCGATTTTCTCCAGCATGCCGGCCTTGCCCAAGCGCTGACGCACCTTGATCTTGTCGAACTTCTTGAGGTAAGCCTGTGTGCGCGCATGCCGATCCTTAGCCCGCACGGCGGCACGATAGAGCTCGTGTGACTCGACCTGCTTGCGCTTTTGATCGTAAGCCTTTTGATAGTCCTTGGTCTCCATGGCACCAAACGCGGCACGACCAGCCTTGCGCTCAGCGATCAGGTATTTATGCGGATTGATATCGCGAATCTTTTTCGCATCGATGAACCTTCTTGCGGCCTGTTTGATCAGAGCCAGCTCACCGCGGCGAGGGAGCTGACCCTTATTGGCTTCGCGTGCCTGACGCTCCTCACGCTTAGTCTGGCGTTTGGTGGCGCCGATGATCTTGCGGTCCTCACGCAGCCGCCTGCGCAAAGCGCGCATCTCAGCAGCGAGAATCTGCGCCCGCTTCTCGTTGTGCACCACTCGCACAGCCTCATTGGCAATGCTGCCATCGACAAGAGGATCAGGAAACATCGACGCCATACGCGCCTCAGTCTCAGCGGCAATCCAGGCCTCCATTTTCGGTGCTTTGATGAGCGCCTCTACGAGTTCCACCGCGCCATCGAAAGCGAAGACTTGTGCCGCCACATCGACGTCGACGCCCCCCTTGACCGAGTACACCCACGGCCGCGGCAAGCGAGCAACGAACGCCTTACCAAAGCGCTTCACCAGATCGTCACGGCTGAGTTTGAATTTCACCTGATCCGGTGCTGTGGTGCCGTCTGGATTAGTGCCACGCTGTAGCATGGCCAGCGCCCGATAGACCGGCATGGCTTCAGCCTCAGTTCTGACCTGGGCGGACATTTTTTTCTTCTCATCGGCCCACCACTGCTGCGACTGGCGTTGCATATAGCGCATGGCCTGAGCGGAGGCGTCATCCACGGCCTGTTGATGCGCAGCAATGATGTTCTGCTTGTAAGCGTCGTACACCTCCTGTGATACGCCCATGTCCTCAGCGGTAGCAAACAGTGCGGCATACTCCTGCACCCGCGCAGCTTCTGCGACCTGCGCATCGGTGGCGATAATGCGATCGAACACACCCCGCACCTCATCGTTGAGGCCGCCAAAATTCTTAAGCTTCGCCAGTGAGCGATAAATGCTCAGCAACCAGGCGCGAAACGACTGGAACACACTCTCCAGGCCCAGCGTCGGTGCCTTGCCTTCGCGCAAATAAACCTCAAAGGATTCTGCCCACCGCTCATGATGTGCAGAGGTAATCTCACTGCGATCCTTTACTCCGAGGAATTCCAATGCCTTAGCAAAATCCTCGCGCGTCTGCTGGGGTGACCCGGTCATCTCAGATAGGTCGCCCAACAACTCCAGATACAAGTGAGCGCTTTCATGCAAAAAGGTCGACAGGTTCCGCGCCTTGGTCATGCGGATGATGGCCTTGTTGTTCTTATCGAAGGTGATCGAGCCGCGCTTGGTCTGATAGAGCGTCTTTGTAGGACTAAAAACCTGCTCGGACTCAGCCTCAATCTGCTCCAAGCGAGTCGCAATCTCAGCCAGGCGCTGCTGTATTTCGCCTTGGCGCTGCTGCAATTTCTTGTAGCTGGCCAGTAGCTCCAGCGGGGTGCCACCCTTGAGCCCAAACACAGCCTTCTGTTTGAGGTTTTTATTACCGAACAAAATCGCCGTCAGACCATTGAGTATCTGCTCGTCGGTCTCGGTTCCGCCCAGCTCCGCAACCCGATCGTTGACAATACCGATATCGCTCAGCTCGCCGGTCAGATCCGCGGCTTCCGACGCTAATTGTGTTCTTTCAGCCGCCAGCTTACCCAGTGCGCGGCCCTGCCGCTCCTCACGGAACTGCGCAACCTTGGCCAGTGGAGTGGTGACGTCAGTGAGTTTGGCGCCTTCAGTGCGCGCGCGGGCCGCGAGTTGAATCACATTTTGTGAGGCACCGATCAAGAGCTTACGGACTGCCTGCTCATCGCTGAGTCCGTCCTCGATGTATTGCTCAAGCGTTGTGACATCCTCAGCAGACACCAGCCGTTTCATTTTCTTGATGCAGTCTTTGAGCGCCATCAGTCCTTGACTTCCATGAAGGCAGAGATCACTGCAATCAGTATCTCCTCCTCCTCGATGATAAACCGATATAAACCCTTTTCGCGACGCTCACCCTGGCCGTAGGAAAATACCGTCGAGCCGCGCTCATCAACTACCACCGTCTCAACCAGTGCCAGTGACTTGCCAATCTGCAGCGCCGGTTGAGTAATCGCGATAAGGGGATTCGGCCAGTCATGCTGCACAAACGGATCGCCGACGACTGGCGGTAGCAGCGCAATCGACTTACCAACCTGTTCCGGCTGCTTGATAAATATCGGTTCAGGATTGGGCCAGTCGCTCTGCACAAACGGCTTGTCGCCCGCATGCTCCAGAATCGTCAGTGGCATGCCGACCTGGAATGGTGTCTGAATCTCAACGGTCAGCGTCGGGTTTGGCCAGTCTATCGGCACAAACGGCTTTTCAACTGCTGGTTCAATTAGCGCGAGCGGGCTGCCAAGCTGCAGTGGCTGTTGTGTTTCTTGGGTTTGTGGAACGGTTTGTTCGTTAGCAACAAACGGTACAGCGACAACAACGGCCAGCGTCGTGACGAGTAGATTGGGAACCGGGGCCGGTTGCTGTGTCGGGCGCTCCCGCCTTGGACTAAAATGCGGTGCGCGAATGGTCATGCGAGTTTACCCGCTAATCGGAATCTGACTTGGAGAGGTTTTTTAACGTCGCTTTGTAGCCGTCGAGTTCACTCTCTAGCCAATCAACATCTTCGCCCGTGACTTCCGCGCTTTTTAGGCGCAACTCAAGCGATTCGATCCGCTTTTCGCAATGAGCGGTGTTTTTATCTATATACGCCTGGTCCATTACAAACTCTCATAATGGATATGGCTGCTCATCAGGCCCGGTGTGCCGCCCGTGAACGCTGACAACGAAAATGATCCAGTATTGGTAATCAAGCCAACGATAGCAATGGGCTTGTTCGGGGCTGCCAGCCAGCGCACGATACCGCCAAACGCATTGAATGACAATTGCAGTACGTGGCCAAGCGTAGCCGAACGCTGCGGCAGAATCGTTGCCGATACACCGACTGCTGCCGGCGCTGATAATGCGCCTGTCGCACCGTCGAGCGGTGCATCCTCGGAAATACCGAGTACAACGGAGGTTCCAACCGTGGAGTTCATGCCCCCAACGATAATCATAGGAGCGCTCGTGAGGGACTGTCCGCCCAACATAATCTCAGTAATTTCATTACGTTGTAGGGCGCCACCACCCTGTATGAGCCCAAGATAAGTATCGTTGGTAAGGTTAGTGGCGTCAGCGAATACTGTCGGTGTTAATGTTCGTACTGCTAATGATCGTACCGCCATAATCCTGTTCCTTTAGTCCCTGTTCCTGTAGCTCATCAAGCACCTGTTCATAGGGCTTGCATTCCCTGGTCGCCGCAAGTATGCCATTACAGCGATCACAAATATAGCTGTCGCACTTTCGGCAGTAACCGCGAGGCCGGCGACGCAGCGGATTCATCACCACAACCTGCGGACAATGATTGCAAGTGTATGTTGGTACTTCAAATAATCCCTGCCCAGATCGAGGCGGCATATCCTTGGCATTGGGCATCCAGTCGTCCGGTACACCTGGCGACGCACGATGGTCAATAATAAGCAGCCCCTCATCGCTGCGTTTTGATCTAGTCATTGTGGGCTTCCTTAATCAATACAATTAGGTGCGTTCTGTCGGTTTCACCGTTATTAAACGATTCATGCTCGATGGATCGATCGACGCTATAAATCTTGCCAACTTCAAGATGCTGCTCCTTTCGGACGCCATTCTCATAAGACAGCGATATGCAATGTTCATTGGTTTCTACTGGTACGAGGAAGCCAAAGCCGTCATCGTGGTGACGATACAGTTTGCCTTCGGGCTTGAGTCTCAAAAACGATAGGTTCCGCCATGTATCGACCGGCCAGCGATCGGCAATTTCTGACACGGCTATTAAGGGTTCGTCGCAGGGCGCGGCTTGGTGGTCGGTTACCTCGCTGACATGATGTTCCCATCGCTTCCACCACGTCATCTCAAGCAATATATTGCGCAGTTCAGAAATGGTCGACTGAGAGACTGTGCCGACCTCCGTGTACATTACATCCACGCCTGTCCCATTAAAACATCGGCTGCGGCTACTTCTGGTACCCAAACCCGTATGATCTCTGGCTCAAAAACCTGAAAATGATCCGCATGCAGAGAAATGTGCTCGGCATCAGTAAAGGGTTCGGCGGCCATATAAAGAACAGCACAATCACCATTCCAATGTCTATTAGCGCCATTGTCCGGACGTTGAAATAACGTCACTGAATTATCAGTGGCTGTATTCCGCGGATCACTCAAACTGCTAGAAGCAAAGAATCTGCCATTCTTGTAGATTCGGATGGCCGTACCATCAAGATGGCCGCTATAAATCCCCCGAGTACCGTTATCCCAAAACCCCGCACCAAACACAGAAGATTTGAATCCTTCCGCTGTTCCAATACCAATATTGCAGTTCTCGTCGGAACCGTTGGAAACTAAAAACCCGCCAGCACTGCCAAGAAAGTTCGCTCCGTAGTGTATAAGTCGTCGGCCAGAGCTTTGTCCATCGGATGCCCTGGCAATGGTGAAAAACGAAAATGAGCCATCACCACCTTCATAGGCACTGCCAGTATCTCCCCCAGTAAAGTCATCGGCCTGTGCGTCTGATGTGACAAAATATGGGTCGCGCCCATGATGGAACGTTATTCCACTATTGGCATAAATATCATTATTAATTAAGTCTTTGGCTTGATTTTGAAATAGAAAAACCTGAACCAGTTTTTTCGCTATGGGGTTCGTTAAGTCTAACGGCGTGCCCGGTGGAGGTTGCCGATTCCACGGACGCTGATAATTGATATAAGGCATTTAAGCGTGAGGTCCAACCGTTGTAGGTGTCACCCAAAGATTCCAGTCCTGCCCAATGGTTTGCCCTGTTGCGTTGTTGTGAAAATAAAACTCATAAATCTGTGAAATAATATTGTTTGGAAGTCTTGCGCCGTAGAGATGCGAGAAGTAATTAGTATCAGCGGCTACTCCAAAATCAATGGGGAAAAACCCTAAGAAATGCGTCAGGTTATTCGCGTCTGGAACACCCGGATCGCTTGTCGATACAATATTTAGCGGCCTGCAATATAAATCAATAGACCCGAGAGTAGGAAATGTGGTATCGAATTGGCATTCAAGAACAGCATTGACAAAAGGCGCATCATCATCATTCGTCAATTCACTTGATGCCTCAGAAAATGCCGTGGTTGCGACAGTTGCAGTAGTTCCGTCATCTACCTGATCTTGAGTACCAAAGAAATCAATCAGGCTATCTGTTCCGATAGCCATTACTGTTTACCTCGGTAATACGCCAACAACTTACGCACAGCCTCAAATGTTTCTTTGCTTTCTCCGGTAAGTTCTTCATCTGGCGTTGTATAAGAGGTTGAGCCAGCCTTGGTAGGCACATAGACGACCTTCAAGCCACTGTGAATCTGAGCGTCTAAATACCCGTGCTCTCTAAGCATGTGACCGGAAAGGCCGACTATAGTTTGGTTACAGACTTCACATTGATATCCTTTTTCGACCTGACGCTTTATCACGCCAATCGGTGTGCCCAAATATGAAACAATTGAAACCCCATTTTTATCTGGTTTTTGAATGGTGCTCATACACCGGCGTCCGCATCAATAAATAAGGTGATGGCAGCATCCACATTCGCTTGTACGGCAGCGTCAGCAGCGCCCTGAATTTGTTCCACGGTTGCGCCGATATTTGCCGCCAATACCGCCATAAAAACGCGCCGAGCTTCATTCTCTGGGTTCTGAAAAGCCTTGTTGGCCCATGATTTTTGCTGGGCCGTAGCTGCCGCATCAAGCAATATTGCATTTGCCGCAACAATCACCGCTGTTGCTACCCGGTTTTTCAAGCCGCTGTCATTGAATAAGGTCCGTATTTCTGCATATGATGCCATTATTTATCCTTACTTGTGTCGTCACAGGGCGGGCGATCAAAATATCCTTCTTAGCCATCGCCTGATCCAGTTGATCAGCCTGCGCCAAAGTCCAAAGGGGGTTCTGGATTAGTGACTCCCATGATGATGTCCATTGCGTTGCTTGGTTTTGAAACAAGGCTGGGTGCGCTGAGATAAAACGCTTTCAATGCAACAGTCGAAGCGCCATCAGGTAGGTTCATATTTGCCGTGGACTCGAAGAACTTGCCGTCAGGATTGAGTGTTCCGGGGAAACTGAGGAAGTCTGCTTCGTCCACCGTCAGCGTGTAGGATAAGTCGCCTTCAACATCGGAGCCGTCCGTGTTCTTCGTCGGCGCAGTCCATTTGAATTCTTTCGGGTTAATCTTTGCCATAATTTAGCCTTTTACTTGTGTCGTTTACTATGCGGCCTGTTGAGGAATCGCGATAATCTTCTCGATGAATCCTTGATTGGTGCGCTCAACGTTGAAGACATAGCCGGTACGCTCCGCTGGACGAGAGTTTTTCTGAATCTCAGCGAGCACTGATTTCAGCGGTGTTAAATCGAACGTCTGTGACTTACTCACATTTTGCGACTTAATGAGCGCCTGTAAGCTCGCAATCACCTCTAGTTGAACCTGATTGCGCGCTCCTTCCGCCTCGGCTCTCGCGCGATTGGACGCATTGAGTTCACTGATAGCTTTCACCAGGTCATCGAATCCGGCGATACGCTGCGCCGGCCTGTCAATTTTGATCTTGGCGCCGCCTTTGAGCAGTTCAACCAAGTCGGCCAGGTTTAATTCATCTGAATATTCAGCCACTTACACAGTCCAGTAATTTCTGAATGACACCGCGCCGCTTCACAGCCCGGTTGAAAATCTTTTGCGCCGGCTGCTCAATCTCAACGCCCTTATCGAGTCCCTTGACGCGCACTCTATCAACAAACGAGACTTTCTGAAAATCCTGCTGCGCCGCAACCTCCGGCAGCATCGCTGAGGCCTCGGCCAACAGGGTGCCTATTTCATTGGCAGCACCACCAACCAGCTCCTCGGCAGAAACCATTGCCTCAATCGTTTCCATCAGTTCTTTGAGCTCCGTGGCATCAAGTTGCGCCAGCGTCTGTTGCCCCGCACCGAGCGCCTTGCGCACCTCCTCATTGGTCATTGTCTCAAGATCAATGCCGGCTTCAGTAATAAAGCGTTGCAGCTCATCGAGCGTAGCCGCAGTCTCCTGCAGTCCGATATCCGTGGTGCGGCCAGTAAAGACAGCCTCGCCAGCCAGTTCCCGCTCAATGGCTTCGAGCAGCAAATTAGGATCCCGGGCCGGAATGAAGTTCGCCTCATACGCCGACTCAGCCAGCCCATCCAATGTCGCGCCCTCGATATTTACCGCACCAATTTTACCCAGTGCTTGCGTTTCTTTCAGAAAATCACGCGCCTCAAGCTCAGGGTCTGGCACCAGGCCACCGCTGCTGACGATGAAATCCAGCAAGGACTCGCCGAATATCTCGCCTTGAGTTGGGATGTCGTTCATGCGCAGACGATCGATGTAGGGGTCAATGGTCGCGTCGACGTTTTCTGGCTGTGTAATGGCAGGCCCCTCGCCTTCAATGCGCTCGATACGGGACTGAAACAGTTGCCAGGCATCCATGCCGGCCTGCGGGTTGCGCTCAGCCATGGTGGAAAACACGAATTCGTTGAAGGTGGCTTGCTTTTCGGCCGCCTCAGCACTGAATCCACGCGCTAACAGGGCGCCAGTCACATACTCGTAAATCTCCGGCACGGCCGCGTACTCGGCACTGTCGGGCACCTCACCCTCTTGCAGCGCCTTCATGAGCTCAGGCGCCTCTTTTTGCCACTGCTCAGCCTCACGCATCGACATATCATCAGCGTGAAATTTAAGGTCTGGCAACAAGCCAGCATGATGCTTGGAGCCCGCGATGTATTCTGCGTAGTTGGCCATTGGAATTTCCAGATCCACACCACCAGCCTCGTCCATATTGGCGATACCGAGTTGCTGCGCCATCTCATCAGGGTCCATACCAATCTCTTGAAAATACTCACGAAACTGCTCGCGATCAATGTGCACAAACTCACCGCCGCCCTTCTCAATGACGCGCTCAGTGAAGGCCTTGAATTGTTCCGGCGTATCCGCCTTGGTTGTTGAGCCACTGGCCGCCTCATCGAGCGCTTGAAACATGAGCTTGTTTTTGCGCGCCTGACGAACTTTTAAGCTGTCGGTCATGAACGAGCCGCTGGGCCCTATCGCTGACATTAGCCCGGCGCCCCACAGCGTCTGCACGGCGATACTGGTGACCCGCTCGATGTAGTCCTGTTCGCCCTCCTGATCCATGATGCCTTGGGCTGACTTTTGCCACTCACCGAGTCCCATCGTCACCGATTCCTGCAAAACCTCAGTGACCACCTCTACACCCAGCACTTCGCCATAGCGCAGCACGTAATTACGCGCCGCACGTTTGAAGGTGAGGTCCTTGAACACCTTGCCGGCCACCACCGAGCCAGTCATTTTACTGACTCCGGGGATGTATTTGACGCCAGTGCGAATCGAAAAGGCTTCCAATGCGGCATTCACGCCACCGGCCGCGTTCGATGCCAGCAACGCGGTCTCAGTATCAAGCCCCATCTCAATGTACTCGCCATAGGCAAAACCACGCTCGAGTCGAAACGCCGCCTCCACGGTGCCGGCTGTAAAGCCATATTTGAGTCCAGCCAAGGTCGCTGCTGGTACGGTAATGGCCTCCTCCGGCAAGGCTACTTGTGGACCCAATTGCCCCAGGGCCAGCGCGGTACCGCCTGCAGCGATTGCCGTTAGCGCCCCCATCTCAAAACCATGGCCGACCGCATAAAACGTGGTAGGCGCTTCCTTAGCCCCCCTGACAATCAATTTGCCCCAGAATCCAGAGGCGCCGAAGTCATGCGGCTGCATCATCTCGGTGAGTTCTGTGAGTCGCTCCTCATCTTCGGGTAAAACATTGCCGGCAACATGACGATCGTAAATGCGGCCCATCTCGACCTTTGCCCAACCGCTCTGCCAACCGAGCTCGCGCGCCCGACTGGTGCGCTCCCACCAACCGAGGTTTTTCTGATCGCGCTTCAGTACCGCCAGATGATAGGGGTTTTCAGCGGCAAAGCTCGCAAACCCAGGCGTCTCATCGATCCAGCGCTCGGCATCGAAATCCTCTCGCAAGTGCTTTTTCTCAAGCTCATCGAGGTTCGACTCAATCAGCTCCATCGGCAATCCGGTAGAACCGGCGACATTCAACACTCGGGCTGCAATCTCAGGATCGCGGTCGACGTTATTGGAAATATCGAGTCGCAGTTCCTCCTCAGCGTCAATTGCCCACTGTTCTTCTCTGCTGATACCAAGGTCTGCCATTAGAAGCCGGGTGTCCCAGTCACCCTACCCAGCGCGTATTCAACGCCGTGCGTGTAGTAGTAGTAGATCGCCTCCTCCAGGTCCTTGTTCTCCGGCTCCGCACCATAGCTTTTCGCCATGTTGCTGAGCCATTCTCGGAGCGGCAATTTCTTGCCTGGCGGCAATACCACCGTCTTTCTACCCTGCGGCGTCATGAAGGTAATTTCACCGACCGGCTTGATGATCTGATTGGCGCGCGGGTCGGTCAGAGATATATAGGCACTCTTGCGGTCCTCCTCACTGAGCCCTTGCGCGAGTCGCTCTTTATCAAAGCCCACAGTGCGCGTGTACACCGTGTTTTCCATGAATCGCGCCATGAGCTGATTGAGTTCTGAGCCGCGCAGCCGGGCGCCTTTCTCCTCGGAGGCCGATATCACCACCTTATTCCACTCGGTCTCAATCCGCGCCCAGCGATCTTTGAGTTCTTTATTGTCCGTCTTGGTCGGCTTGTGCGGGAAAAACTCCGACTGCACCAGATAATGCTGC
The DNA here is from genome assembly GCA_964482355.1 of uncultured Anaerolineaceae bacterium. GTDB lineage: Bacteria > Chloroflexota > Anaerolineae > Anaerolineales > E44-bin32 > JADFRG01. The sequence goes on from CAYZXF010000335.1 coordinate 55,427, forward strand.
AGTAGCTCCCCGGGATTCAAGCCACGCTCGGTTGTCGGCTCCTTGGCACCGGCATCCTGATACTGCTGCTGCTGTGTCTGCCACTGGCGCGCCTGCTCCAGCGTGATTTGCGTCGACCACGGCAGGTTGTCGTCATCGCCTCGCAGTTTTGGCATGTAGTCGGCTTTCAGATCAATCTTGACTTTCTCATCCGCGGGTAAATTGCGCCAGATCTCCAGCGCATCCCACTCATTGACGTCATTCCAGCCATTGCGCTCGCGAATGTTTTGCGATTCCTTGCGCAGTGCCTGTTCCTCACCATTGCTAAGCCGTGCAATTTGGCTGGAGGGAAGCTGATTGAAACTCATGCCCTCGACGTAGCCAACCCCCTCCTCCTCGCCACCACGCAACAAGTCGCGCATGGACTCGTACACAGCCAGCCGTGACTGACCATCAATAGCCGCCTCGCTCGAGCGGCGCAGCCTGTCCTCGAGCAGAGCCTCTTTTAGGGCTTCGGGATTGTCTTTCAGATCCTTGCGCAGATACTCCTGACGCTCACGCGCATCCTTGTAATCCGGGTACAGCTCCCAGGCTTCATTACTGGACTCAAACGCCGCGCCCAGCGTGTTCTCGCGCTCATCCTGTGCCTTGAAGGTATTGAGGAGCTTTTGTTTTTCAGCGTCCGGCAGAAAATCAGCCAGCGAGCCCGTGCCGGCGCCGATCTCATCCTGCGGAAGGTTCGCCGCTATCGATTTCTCCAACGCCTCAATGGCGTCCTTGACGTCCATGGTAATCAGTTCAGCCGCGGCCACCGAGCGCACCAGTGCCTGTTGCCGGTCAATGCCATCCTGTGCGCTGATATTGCCCGTTTCTACGCTCGACTGAATCAGCTCACCGCCGGTCATGAGCATGTCGTTGCGGGTTGAGGGATCCGCATTCAGCATGTCATCCGGCAGACGATTGAGCGACTCGTCCAGGTCCGCCACTTCCGCATCGATACGCCGTACCCGCGTGGCCTCGGCCATGGCGCTAAAGCCGCGCTCCACGGTCAAATCGCTGTCGGCGGCAAAGATCGCGGCATCGTTTGCATTGCTGATCGAGGGTGTAATGCGGTCCCGATGCACACCCATTTTATTGCGGTAGTCCTCGGCGTAAGACTCCCACTTACCGTCTTCTTCAAGCTCACGGCGCGTCTGAATGTCGGCCTGCAGCAAGCGGGATTTAGCCGTGGCATAAGCAAGATGATCTTCTTTGCCCTTGCGCTCAGAGATGACTCTAACCAGCGTGTCCGCCGCCGTGCCCAGCGCATCGGCAACCGCCAGCTCACCGGAGCCCGGCACATCCAATCGATTCGATCGCAAGGAGGGGCGAGCACCGTAGTCAACTGATTGTGGGATTTCAGCCATTATGGCTCTACGAGATCGTCGATGAGTGTTCGTTTCATATCAGCTATGCTCCGGCAGCGTCGGCATCGACCAGATAGAAATGTAACTTAACGTCAACTCTTGTTCCATTTGCCTCTGCTTTTGCTCTAAACCAAATATCTGTTAATGCTTTAATCTTGATGTGAGACTTAAATTCTTCATCGTGAACACCCTCGACACCAAAGGCATTCCAGAGAATTCTGCGTGGGTCCATGGGTGCTGATGTGTCTAAAATCCCTTCTCGTTCATACAATATGATATCAACCGTCTTATTAGTTCCGATCTGAACATTGACAGTCAGGTGCGATATATACATTACCTTGCCAAGTGGAACAGTCCAAAACCCATTGCTTGCTTCACCTAAACCGTATTGCACTGAAACATCAACACTCCCCTCCTCACCTACCATTTTAGAAAGCAAAGCACCATTGGCGAAAGTGGCATTGGTTACTCTACATTCTATATC
>CAYZXF010000336.1:0-4923 GCA_964482355.1 uncultured Anaerolineaceae bacterium
GGATGCGAAAAGTGATGGAACTCGCGGGTGCGGAGGTTGTCGCAGAAGCTGCGATCTTCACCGAGGGCGACCCCGAAGAATGGAGCCACATCCTCGCGCTCGGCCATTTGCCACTCTTTCGGGACGATTGACGCCTATTCGAAACCATCCCGCTAAGCAGACTCGACTTAGCCTTCACTAGCTCGTGTCTAGGAGGTCGCCGCCTAGCCGCAGATAGCTAGCCCCGAATCGCTCCAGGTGGCCTCGAACTGACCTTCTACCCTGTCAAACTCGCCCACATCAAGCCAGAACCATCCCCGAGCGGCTTCACCTTCTCGATATTCATCCAGTCCGATCGCTCCGTCAGAAGCCGGGATCCACTCTGTTCCACCGATGAAAGCAGCTCCGTATCCACCCCGGCTCCTCAATCGAATCTGGCTGCCCTCTATCGGCGATTCAAACTGCCACACTGCAATGCTGACCATTGGAGGCTCAGGATCGCCCAGGCGGTACAGATCGAAGACCACAGCCGGTGCATCGACCGGAGAGCAGCTGGCTTCAAACGTGCCCGCGTAGAACGGCGCCGAGCCAGGTATTGAAGCATCCCTTGAGCATCCAGCTGCCAGGAGAAAAATGGCAAACAGCAGGAGACGCGATCTAAAGGGTTTTTGGAGAAAGACCTCCGAACCCAGGTTCGGCTCGGAGGTCTCAGGGAAGGCGAGGTTCATCTATGGGCGCTATCTATCTCGGCTCGGAGGTCTCAAGATAAATATTCATCTCTACGGCCAGAAGTAGCGAACGTCGTAGTCCAGTGTGACTTCCCCATTGGCCGGGATTCTGACCCGAAACTCGATGGTCGTGGAGTCCAGCTTTTCGAAGTCGTGACTGGACTGTAGTACCCGCCACTCGCTCCATCGGAAGAGATGCTCCACAATCCGCACTTCGACCGCTTCATCCTTATGGTTGCGTAAGGTGATCTCAAAGGACTCTTCGAGAGTCTTGTCGGAGGGTCTTCGGAAATCGGTCTGGATTCTTTCGCCCACGATGTCAAAAGCGTCCCCGATGTAGAGTCGCACTGTCTCGCCCTCAGGCGTGTGATCGATACTGTCTTCGCCAATCAGGAGCGCCGCACCATCGATATCCTCCTGGTACACGCGCACGCGACCCTTGGGGAGGTCGACCTGGGCGTCTTCGGTATCGAACTCAAGCAGCACCATGACCTTAGGATTTGATGCGATTCCATAAGAGGGGTCGGTCTGTGGGTATCCGTAGAAACTGCAGTACCAGTAGTTGTTGCGGCACTGCAGGGCATCGTAGACGAAGAACTTCGCGGCAGGCACTTCATTGACCGACACGAACTCGATCTGCTTGTTCTCGTTATTTCTAAGCGTCACCGGTCGCGGCACCTCATAGAGGTGGTACTCGAAAAAATCCCGCTGTTCGACTGGCGCCGCAGACAGTTCGGCCTCGGCCGCGAAGAGCATATCCTGGCCTGCAAATCGATCCTGAGGCAGCCGCTGGAGATCGCCGGCAATCAGCTTCAGGTGAGCGTCCTCGTAAGTGGTCCCGCTGTTGTTGCGCATCGTGATCCAGCCATCCAGGTCGATCGACCGCTCGTCACTTCCCAGCAGCACGACGTAATCGGATTGCCAGGAAACTCCGCCTGTGAGGTAGGTGATCTCTACATCCTGGGATCCGGCCTTGTCCGCCATCAGCTGCCACACGAGTGTAGGTCGAGTGATCAACCCGTCAGGGAGTTCGGGAAACGAGACTTCCTGCACGCTTCCACTGATGACGGAGACTTGCCCGTCCTCATCCTGAAGGATGATTCCGCCTTGCGAGCTCAGCAGCTTCCCTTCGTAGAGCGTGCCATCTTCGGTCACCACGCGGATGATCTGATCCAGGTATTTCTTGAACAGCGCGCTGGAATCTACAAGATCGTATTGGTAATTCTGCTCGAGGATCGAAGTTCCCTCTGGATCTGTCAGCGACTTGAACAGCACGCTGGTGGGGTCGATGGAGGCTGCAACGTCGCTGAACGCGATCTCATTAAACCCTCGCGAGAAAACGAACTCGCGACGATCACGCACGAGGGCAGTGCCTTCGTTGTAGACCGTCAGAGCGAGGGTCGTTTCCGCCGCCTCCGCGGATAAAGCTTGAGTCTGAATAACAGGTTCATCTGTCGCGCCCTGCCCGGTACAGGCGATGGCCAATACAGCCAGGCCGAGCGTGGCAATAACAGTGCTCCGCCGGATCCCGATGCTCTTAAACGAGAGCCCGCGAGTCAGCCGCCGGATGTTTAGCGTCTCTAGCGAGATCCCGCCAAGACCCTCGATCAAGGACCTGAGCCACTGCCGTGCTTCTGGAATTAAGTCTGAAAGCTTCATTATCTTACCCTTCCTTCCCTCGTATGCTCATAGACGTCGATGGGGGGTCAGGAGTTCCCGCCCCGCCCGTTCAGACTAAGGGCCGCCACCCCCATACTCCATAGTCGAGCGGTACCGATGTCTACAACGCTCCTTGATATAATCCGCCCGTTAAGTTGGGAGATCGAAACGAGTGTTCACACGCAGGAAGGAAGAACGGCGCGTAAAGCAGGAGGGGAGGCTGCCGCCCGGGCAGTCGCTCACCCAAAAATTTCCGGTGCTCCATTACGGACCGGTGCCGCGTTTTGATTCTGAGACTTGGGACTTCCGGATTTTTGGGGAGGTGGAAGAGGAGAAGCGGTGGTCGTGGGATGAGTTTCAGGAGCTTCCCCGAACAAAGCTAGTGATGGACATCCATTGCGTCACTCGGTGGAGTAAGTTTGATACGGAGTGGGAGGGGATCTCCATCCGCAATCTTGTGGACGAGGGACTCATCGCGCTGAAGCCAGGTGCGCATCACGTGCTTCAGCATTGTGAATACGATTTCACGGTGAACGTACCGCTCGAAGTCGCACTGGCCGACAACTTCCTCCTGGCCACACACTTCGACGGAGAACCGATCAGCCCTGACCATGGATACCCCTTGCGCGGTATCGCGGGCTCTATTCCCGGTCGGGATGAACTACTGCAGCCGTATTTCTGGAAGGGTGGAAAGTGGTTGCGTGGGCTGGAATTTCTGGAAGAAGATCGGCTCGGCTTCTGGGAGCAGGCCGGTTACCACAACCGTGCTGACATCTGGAAAGAAGAGCGGCTCGCGTATTAGTCGGGGTAGCCCAACTGGCGCCGAATCTCGACCAGTTGATCATACGTGACGAGATCCTTCAGGATCGCTTCGCCCCAATCCCCTTCGTCTCGCAGATCAAACCAGCCTACGTCCAAGATCACCCATTCTTCGGGAGATACCTCAGGTTCGACGCCGGGTGCCGCCTCGCCGCCCAGCGGTGTGCAGAGATAAGTCACCACTCGCTTGTAGGGACCACTATCAGAGGGGTGCGGCGGCCTATTGAGGAGCAGACGTTCAACCCGAACCTCCAGCTTGGTTTCCTCCAACATCTCCCGACGAACAGCTTCTTCCGCAGTCTCGCCTGGCTCGATACCGCCGCCAGGTAAAAGCCAAAACTCGCGGAGTCCGTCGCCCCAATCCTCGCGGCCATAGAGCAATAAAATATGGTGGTCGCGTACGATCGCGCCCTGATAGCGCGTATGTCGATTCATGGGGGGTTGACTGGAACTTGGCCGGCGGGGCCCGCCCGCGTCACTCACGCATCTAACCTGATCATCAGGATGGGCACCAGCATTTCGTCAGGTGTGACGCTGCCGTGCCGACCTAGAAGCGGATTTTCCTTAGCGGCCCACCATAAATACCCGTCCCGCTGACCGATGGCTAAGCGATCTCCGACACGGCTTCTTGCGGATTTTGCAGGTTGGCCTGGGCCAAAAAGGCCTGCTTCGAGGGCGTGACTGGAGGGCATCACGCGAAACATACGTGGCCAGGTGCGGGTGATGTATTCTTCAACTGCTTCCATTTGGCCGGGATTTGGGTACAGGTAGGCAAGACGGTTCTCTCCAGAAGGGAGCATGCGCAGTCGGCGGGCCAGATCGGGATGGTTACGCAGTTCAAAATGGGGATCCCTTCGGGTCGTCACCTGGCCATGATCCGCCATCAGGATCAACACCGTATCCTTCGCCGCATCTGAATCCAGTGCTTCAACGAATTCGGCTTGCAGCGATTTGATAAATTGCTCAAACCGAGTTCTCACACGATCGTCGTTCGGTCCATACTGATGCGCCAGGTAGTCGACATCGCCAAAGTATGCCCAGACATAGCGACGCGAATCAGAATCTGTTTCGAGCAGATGGCGCATGCTTGTCCAAAGATCGGACAGCTCCTTAAAGGCATGCGATTTGACCTCCGGATAGTGCATCTTTGAGAGCCCGGAGCCGGCAATCTTTTCATGCAGGAATGCGTGGCTCTCGATCCCGGCCGCCGCGAGATGTGGACCGATGGTGGGAACCGGCAGGAAGCTTTCTGGGTCGAAGCCGGCGTGTTGTAGAGAACCCACTTCGCCTTCATAGCTCGCTGGGGCGTGAGTGATCATGTTGGCCACCAGTCCATATTCTTTTAGAAATACTTCGTAACCCAGGACGCCGTGCTCGGCTGGAGAGCGGCCGGTCCATAACGAGGTCAGCGCCGCGCTGGTGGTGGAGGGAACCACCGACGTCAACGCACCGAGCGTCCCCCTGCTCACAAGCGGCTCGTCCAACCATTGTTTGAAAAATTGAAGGCCGACTGCATCCATCAAAACCACAACCACCTGCCGAGCGCCACCAGCCAGTTCATCAAATTCAATAACGTCGATTGGCGGGTGTGGGAGCTCAGGGGCTCCTAGCCAGCGACACAGGCTGGAGGGAAGGTTCAAGATGGACAACCCGTGATACGCGGGGTGTATCGCCTCGGGCCCCAATTCCAAGTCGGGAAGTCGGTGCTCGCGAATTCTCTCGAGCGAGGAATCTAGAG
>CAYZXF010000337.1:0-1665 GCA_964482355.1 uncultured Anaerolineaceae bacterium
GCACTCAGAGTTTCAGCCTGTAATGCAAAGTCCCCGCTCTGGACGACAGCCACGGACTCATTGAATATAAATGGCAGATTTTCAAGCGCCGGCTCTCGCACTCCAGCGATCAGGAAATCTGCTAGATTATTAATCAGCTGCCCGTTATCCGTTACGCCATCGTACGGGGGTTGCAAAAAGGTCAAATCACCTAGCGCCAGAGCCCTCAAATCCGGGCTCGCCGTGGCGACCGAATGCCCGCCGCCCGTGTCGGTGATCGACGAAAAAACGGTTTCCCCGCCCAAAATGAGGGGAGTACCAGCCTCCGTAAACACCGATCGCGCAGCGTACATGGTGACGATATCGAGGCCTTCTGTCAGTGGGTTTTCGTTGAAGCTTTCGAAAAATACATTCCGGAAATTTCCCTCGTTCTCGACCAGGTCGTACAGATAGTCGTCAGAAAATGCGAGGTCGAGCGGCTCAAGCAGCTGGTTGGCAACCGTAATATCCACTCCGTTGGAAAAGTCATCAATATCAAAGGAGTCGGAACTGGAACGAGTGGGATCCAGGATCACCAAGAGACGACCGTCCTGCTCGACAAAGCGACTGACCGCCTCGACTTCCGAGGCGGAGAATGGCTCGAAGGGAGAAACAACGATATAAGCGCTGGCAAATTTCAGCCGCCCTTCCAGGCCGAGCGAATCAAAACTGGCGTTTGAATCCAGAAGCTGGATCGACGCGCCGCGCGCTGAAAGCTGGCGGGTCAGAGTGTCCAGCTCCGAGACATCGAATCGGTTGGAGTGTGAGGTGTCGATCAGCACTACGGGTTTGCCCTGTAAATCTGGCTTAGTGGAACTGGTTATCTCACCTGGAGCGGGCAGGCCCGGGACCGTGATCTCGGAGAACGGCGGGATGAGGATTTGATCCGGCGCCTGATAGGTTCCGCGGTAGAACCATAGGCTTCGGCCGATGATAGGAATCAATAGCAAGCCTACGCCTACCAGGACAAGGATGCCAGTACGCTTCATGGGTTGGCTCCCTCCGAAGGCGGGATCCAAAGCAAATACAATCCGGGTTGGCGCGGATAAGGGGTTTGCGCGCCTTGCTCGGTTTCCATGAAGAATGGAAATACGAACTCCGGTGGTAGGCCGGCGGGTTCTCGCAAATTGATCGTTCGGTAATTTGCGATTTTGGCCATGTCTGCGGCGTGCTCGATGGCCTGACTTACCGAACCCAGTTCGTCCACCAATCCGAGCCGTTGTGCCTCACCCCCCAGCCAGATCTCGCCGCGAAGCAATGTTTCTGGGCCAATCTGAAGCGAATCCCCTCTGCCCAGACTGACCGCCGAGTAAAACGCCTGCTTGATCGCTTCCATGCGGCGCAGCTGTGCATCGCGGGCCGAACCGAACAGCTTGTACGGCCCGGTGGAAACAAGATCTTCGAACACTCCTGGCGCAGGAGGCAATTGCGATACTACGCCAACGTTGCCAACCGGTGAGGAAGGTCCTGCGAAAATATAGTCCGTGCCGACAGAGATGTAGTAGGCGCCGCTGGCAGCTACGCCCTGTGCCATCGCCACCACAGGCTTCTGCTCCCTCAGCCTGGCCAGCTCCAGGTAGACTGCTTCTGTGTCAATAACGGTTCCACCCGGGCTATCGATCACCAGCACGACTGCGCGAATCTCTG
>CAYZXF010000338.1:0-7659 GCA_964482355.1 uncultured Anaerolineaceae bacterium
AGGCAGGAGCAATTAGTATAGAGGAACTTTATGCGCATCAACAATATTCCAGGCTTACGCCGGGCTTACAGACTCTTTTAGGCTGGTGAGGATTGGCTAAAAGAAGACGTACTGTGCAGTTGCCATCGCGATCAGTGCAACCAGTAGAAGGATGGAGGTGATCGCTCCCAGGTTCGATAAACGGTTCTGAAATCCCGCGATCTGGGCTGCCTGGTCAGGGGTGGGGGGACCCTCAAGGCTGGATCCAAACTCAGCCAGCTTACGGCTGGTAGATCCCACCATTATTCCGGCGATCCATGCCGCGATCCCGGTCAGGCCACCAATCGTGAACATCACGCCTGTTCCGGTCGACATCCAGTCGGTGTTTAACTGACCCGATGCCCGCCAATAAAGCAGCAACCCCGTCAGAACGGTTAGGGTCGCAGCGGCTGCGATCGCCACGATATACCGTCCTCCCTGCACCAAGGTCTGCATGAACTTGGCTCCCTCCGGCCCGGCCTTCTGGGCCGCGGGGGCAATGAATCCAGTCAGCAAGAATGAACTACCCGCCCAAAAGGCAGCCCCGGTGATATGAACGATTCGTAGTAATAGAACGTAAAAGTCCATGGTCTCTTCTCCGCTTTGGGTTCCGGCATTATAGCCTTTGTTGCCAACCGAGCTGGAAGCTACAGGCCCTAGTCCGATTGTGCCCACCTACACTACAATCCGGATCATGTCGCTAGACAATGGGTCGATCCTCAACGACCGATACCGCATCGAGGGCCAGCTCGGCAAGGGCGGGATGGGGACAGTCTATTTGGCCTACGACCAAACCCTCGATATCAAGGTCGCATTAAAAGAAAACCTCAATCCAGATCCCGAATCCGAGGCCCAGTTCAAGCGCGAAGCGAAATTGCTTGCGAGCCTGCGGCATCCAAATCTTCCCCGCGTGACCGATCACTTCATTTTGGACGAGATCCAGTATTTGGTGATGGACTATATCGAGGGCGATGATCTGCAGGCTGTGCTCACCCGTCAGCGACCCGATGTAGCAGAGGTTCTCAAGTGGTCGGACGATGTTTGTGACGCACTGACCTTCCTTCATACCCGCCAACCTCCCGTGATCCACCGCGATCTCAAACCGGGGAATTTGAAATTGCAGCCAGATGGAAGAGTGGTCTTGGTCGACTTCGGCATTGCCAAAGCACACACCGATAAGCAAACCGCCACCGGCGCTCGGGGTATGACCCCCGGCTTTTCGCCGCCAGAGCAGTTCGGAGGCTCCGGAACCGACCCGCGCAGCGACCAGTACGCTCTCGGGGCCACTCTTTATTACTTGATGACCGGGAAGCAGCCGGCCAACAGCATCGACCGGATGCTAAACCAGGGTGAGCTGATTCCGCCCCGAGAGATCAATCCGGAAATACCAGAATACGCCGAAACTGCAATTACCCATGCACTTGCATTGGCGAAAGACGATCGTTTTCCGGATGTGGCCGGCTTCAAGGCCGCCATGCACGGGGGCGTGGACCTGCCTACCGTAGGTGCAGGGGGAATGCCCCGCGCGATCCGAATTGGAGCTCCAATATTGATCCTGGCCGCGCTTGGAATAGCCGCGGTATTGGTCGTTGGCGGCGGCGCCATCTTTGGCGGGGCCTCAGAGTCGGAGCCCACCGAACCGGTGGCGGCGGTCATCGTCGAACCAACGGACACCCCATCGCCAGTTCCCACGGACACCCCCCTACCCACCGCTACCGAAACTGTCGAGCCCTCTCAGACACCTATCGATACCGCGGTTCCGACCGACACTCCCGTGCCAGTCGTGCTCGGGGGTAGTTCCAAGATCGCCTTCGTGAGCGACCGGGCCGACGAAGTCTTACAGATTTGGACCATGAATCCGGATGGGACTGATCCGCGCCAGCTCACGTTCGATCCTGGTGAGAAAACCCAGCCAAAGTGGTCGCCAGACGGATCCCGGCTGCTCTATGTCGCGCCTGGCGGCACAGATGATTTTGGCAATAACCTGGATTTGGATCTATGGGTGATCAATGCCGATGGGACAGGAATTGCGAAGGTAACCAGTTTCGAGGGCGACGACACGGAACCAGACTGGTCGCCGGACGGCTCCATAATCGCCTTTACCAGCAACCGTGCCAACGACACCCCGCAAGTCTTCATTAAAGATGCCGCTTGCCTGGAAACTCCTGAAGGATGTGGGACGGTGCGGGCGAGCAACGTGTCCTGCCATGTGGACTTTTGTGCGGTGGAATCTTCTCCCGCATGGGCGCCCTCGGGTGTCGATCTGCCGGGCTGGATTCCGATCGACTACAGCCTCGCAGTGCTGACTTCGATTAACAACGCTCCGTCAGAAATTTTCGTGCGTCCTCCGCAAGTGGCGGTACCGCTGGATTTTGACCGGCGCGACCAGATGCGCAACCTAGAAGACCTGAGTTGGTCACCGGATGGCTCGCATTTTCTATTCACCTGGTACTACACGCGAGGGGTAAACGAAATTTACACTGCCCGAGTTGAAGATCGGGCAACCACCTTCACCAAGCTGACGTCCAGCAACGGGAACAAGGAGGCGGTCTTCTCACCAGACGGTCAGATAGTCGTCTTCACAAGCACCCGCGAGGGTAAGCCGGACATCTACCTGATGACCGCCGGAGGCGGCAATCAAACCAATATTTCAAACAGTCCTGCAACCCGCGACATGCACCCCGATTGGCGGCCTAACTAAGGAACGATTTCGATCTGGATCCGGCGAGTTTCGGCGCGGTTCCCAGCTGCGTCAACTGCGCTAGCATAGATCTCGTAATCGCCGGTCCGATTGGGAATCGTCCATTCAACGCTAAAAGGCGCCGAGCTGGATATTCCAATGCGGCGTCCGTCCACAAAGAATTCAACCCTTTCGAGCCCAACCTCATCCGTTGCGGAGACACTGATCGCGAGCCGGTCGACCTCATCTAATGAAACAAATTCCCCTGCGGATGGCACCAGCAGCTCTATGTTGGGGGGTTCATTGTCGAGCGTCACCGGGAGTGCAGCGGTTCGCACTTGCCCGTCGTTCAATACCACGAGCAACTGCAGCGTGTAGAGACCGTTCAAGCCCTCCGTAAGCCAGGTGCCTAGACGGCTTCCCTCAACCGGACGCTGCTGATCATCGCCAATCTGAACCCACCGCGTGGGGTTTAGCCCCTGCCCATATTGCAGCCGGTAATAGTCGAATCCATCCGTATTGGCATCTCCTCGGACCGCAATATCGTCGCCCAGGATTTCAAAGGGGGCTGGAGACATGATCTGGATTCCGGGAGTTGAGCCAAGTTCTGAAGAAAGCGTGTCGTATTCCTGAGGCGGCTGCTCAATTCCCATCTCACGAGCCCACGCTTCCGCTACCGAAGGTGGAATGAAATATACGCGCTCTTCGACCGACTGAAGCGGAGTGAGAAGGGTAGCAAGTTTGCCGGTCTCACGGTTGACTCGAAAAGGCTGATACAGGTTGTCATACTGGGTCGGTTCAGTCCCAAGGATAAAAACTTCGCTCACGATTTCCGGGCAGTATTGGGTGGGTAGAAGCCCGGAAGGGCTGCAGACGTCGACCCTCGTCACGCCAAGCGGCATATTCCAGCTTTCTGGAGGCAGATCGGCCGAGGCAAACCGAATGGCCGCGTTCCATATGGCGGCCGCTCCATTCACCCGATCGATTTGAACCAGAGGGGAGCCTCCAAGCCAGATGCCAACCGCCCGCTGCGGCGTAAAGCCGATCGCCCAATTATCTGCGGCATTCAGTGAGTTTCCAGAAATTGCTCCGGCGGCTCGTCCAATCTCCAGGCTGTTCCCCTTTCCCAACTCTTCCCAACGCGCCGACTCGTCAGACAAGGCGTCGACCATCAAGAAAGCGAGTTGGGGGCTGACGACGGCTTGAGAGAACGGGCTGTACTCAAAGAGCACCGCGCCCTCCGAATCCTCGACCCGCTGAATAATGGTGGGTTCAGATTCCCCGCCGGTTCGTTTTCCGTCGGCAGCCAACACACCGTACGCGGAGGTCAATTCCATCAGGCTGGCTGAATCACTGGGTCCACTTAGCCCAAGCTGCGCCAACGTTCGATCGACGCTCTCCTGGCCCAGAGCATCAAGCGTGGTCTCCGCTGGATCCGGATAGGCGTTGACTAGTGCGGTCCGCATGCGCACTGGCCCATGCGGGTCTTCCCCGAGATCAACCACCATGCTGGAGGGAGTGCTGCCACGCGAGAACGCGGTCAGATACGTGAATGGATCAAGAAGGGCTTCCGGGTTAAGCGCTTCATCAAACGGGCCCTGGGCGGCTAGAATCTCACCCGAAATCGGGTCAATCACAACCAGCGCCCAATCTTCGATTTCGTGGTCAAGACCCGCGTCGCGCGGTCTCAGGGTGGGAAGCAGCGCGGCCGATACACAGGGGCTGCCTTCAGAAGTAGCGCTGACCGTCCCAATTGGTTCTCCAGATAGTCGAGCCACATGGGATTTGGCCGCACATGCGGCCTGCTGCTGCAAGTCGTAGTCGATGGTTGAAATAACTTTCAACCCACTCCGACCGACGAGTGGACCGCCCAATTCGCGGGTGACTTGCTCAATCAAGAATGTCGCGAAACGTGGAGGCTCCAGCCCCTGCTGCATCGGAAGAGGGTCATCCAAAGCGGCACGCGCTTGCGCTGGGGTGACAAAGTCCAATTGCACCATCCTGTCGAGCACCTTGCTCCTGCCCACGTCAGGGTCCAGTTGGCGTGTTTCTGGGATCAACATGGCTGCCAGAGAGGCGTTCTCTCCCACGGATAGTTCGTCGGCATGCTTCCCATAGTGGACCAGGGCGGCCGAATCGACTCCATATGCAGCGCCGCCATAATCGGCGCTGTTCAGGTACCAGGTCAAGATCCGTTCTTTTGGATATCGGCGGGTAAGATCCGCCGCGAGCAGCGCCCGCTGCGCCAATCTCGCCAGCGAAGGCTCGCTCGGAGGCAGCAGAGCGATTTCTACCAACCGTTCGCTAATCGTCGAAGCCGTTTGGTTGGACAGGTCGTATCCGGGGCTTGTCCAGAAATCCGGTTCGACCGCTGCCACTGTCGCCTGCGTCAGACTGCTGGGCGCCGATTCAAGATCGATCCACTGCCTCGCTTGAGCATCGGGATGAAGATGCTGATACAGAACATGCTCACCAGAGCTGTCATATACCAGGAGCGGTCGAAAGGTTTCCGCGCCTCGCATTCCAAACTGCGCCTCGACCTGAACCACATCTGGCAACCCCTTAACGACCGCAAGATATGCCGATGCGACGAGCAGTCCCAGCCCCGCAACCAGCGCGAAAACTATAGCCAGCACAGCGACCAGACGGCCGCTGCCTTCTCTTCGAGTAGATCTTCGAGCTCTACGTATCTGTAGCGAACGAGACATCTTGAGGTTTTCCAATGGCCTTCAATGGCCGCAGGGCCGAGAATTATAATCAGCAGGCTATTGCCAGGCAATTAGCTGATGACTGAGATAAAAACTTGCGAAGTCTTTCATCTGGGGACCATCGATTTTCTGTCGGCCCGCGCACTCCAGCAGGATTTAGCCTCAGAAATTGGAGCAGGCGAACGTCCGCCTGCGCTGCTCCTGCTGGAGCACCCGCACACCTTCACCTTCGGACGGTCAGCGAATGCAGGCAACCTGCTCTGGGGCGAGCGCGAGCTCGCAGATCGCAGTGTTGAGGTGCACAGGACCGACCGGGGAGGAGACGCTACCTATCACGGGCCAGGCCAATTGGTAGGCTATCCGGTGCTGCCGCTGGGACGCCTGAAAGCTGACGGTCGGTTGCCCAAAGGCGATTTCGTCGGGTATTTGCGGGACCTGGAAACCATGCTCATAAGTGCGCTCGCGGACCTTGGACTGGCAGCTGGGCAGCGCAAAGACCTCACTGGGGTGTGGGTCCAGCCTGACGTCGCTTCTCGATGCATAAATTGTCCGCCTGCAGCCCGACGGGTTCCTTCGAAGCTGGCCTCCATCGGCGTACGCGTGACGGCTCAGGGGGTCAGCCAGCATGGATTTGCGCTCAATGTAGCGCCTGACATGGAGTACTGGGAAGGGATCGTGGCCTGCGACCTGCCCGAGACACCCATGGTCTCACTTGCCAACCTGCTCGATCCGGCACCCACTATGGAGCAGGTAACCGAGGCAATCGTCAAAGAGTTTGGCAACCTCTTTAAGCTAGATATGGTTGAAGCAATCTCCGCATAACATCCGGCCTCCAGAACCTTCGGCACGTCTCCTGCAACCAGGTGCGGATAGGGATATCCAATCATGAAAACTATTCTGTCTATCGACGGCGGCGGCATACGAGGAATCATTCCGCTGGCCTGTTTGATCGAGATAGAAAAGATAGAGGGTCGCCCCTCGCGGGAGATCTTCGACATGGTTGCGGGGACCTCGACCGGCGCGGTAATCGCAGCTGGTCTCGCGCTCGGAATGAGCGCACGCGGCCTTATGGCAATTTATCGCAACCTGGCTGAGTCGGCGTTTAAAGCGATTCCCTTCTGGGAAGTAGCCCTCAACCTCGGCAATCATCGCTACAGCAACGAGTTCGTTGCAAAGACACTTGACCAGATGGGCGCCGACAAAGAAATCAACAGCCTCCCGATCGATGTCTTCATCACCGGCAAAAACACCGTCACCAGCCGCACCGACTTTTTCGTGCGCGATAACGAGGGCAACTCCTCGGCCTGGGGCCATTTGCCGCTTAAGGACGCGGTCCTGGCCAGCACCGCGGTTCCAACTTATTTCCCCGCGCACTCCGCCACTCTTGACGGGAAAACTCATACCTGGGTCGATGGCGGCGTAGGGGTATCAGGAAACCCCTGCTACCAGGCGGCTGTCGAAGCGATTCATTACAGCGCAGGCGCCTATACTCCGGGTGATACGCGGATGCTCTCATTTGGCACCGGCCGCACACCTCACACGATCGAGGCCCACAAGGCTAGCTTTCTTCAGTGGGGGGAATGGGCGCTTCGTGAGATGCTTGAAGATGCTTCAGAATGGCAGTCGTTTGTGACCAATTTGGAATATGACGGGTCCGGTCGCATCGATTTCCGCCGCTATAACCTGGATCTGGCGCCCGATGTCATGGATCAACTCGGGGTGCAGGTCCCTGCAGGTAAAAAAGTGACCGACATCGGCCTCGATTCGGTTTGGGCAGTTGATTTGCTCCAGGATATCGGACGTGCCTTTGCTCGACGGATCGACTTCGACGACCCCAACGGATTATTCATGCGCTCCGTATTGGGCGGCTCACCCCCGCAGTTCTAGCCCACTCTCCGAGCCTACCGAACCCCTGCGCGCCCTCCGTGCTATACTCCGCCGGATTTTCCGGAGATCCTCATGCGTACATCTGGACTAGCACCACGCCACGCGGGCGTTCGATCAGGTAGTTTGCGACCAAAGACCCTTATTGCTCGCCTTCGCCCACTGCTAGCCACGCTCGTAGTTCTCGCGGCTTGCAACAGACCCGCCGAAGAGCCTCCCGCCAATGTGCTTGCGACCTCCGTATCATCGACAATGACCGCTCAGCCGGTAGAAGAAGCAACCGATATCGCTACTGCAATGGCGACCGCCATTGAAGAGGAGACTCCCGAGCCCTCGGGTACTCCCGACGACAAGAGCATTGAGATCACA
>CAYZXF010000339.1:0-3224 GCA_964482355.1 uncultured Anaerolineaceae bacterium
CGATCCAGAAAGCATTCTTTGAGGTCGTGCGAGGCGAAGGTGAACGTTCTGCTGAGTGGCTGGATCCCGTGAAGGTGGATGAACCTGTCGAGGCCTGATGATTGCGTTTCAAGGGGAATTGGGCGCCTACAGCGAAGCCGCCGCCCTGGCGATTTACGGGGAGCATGTCGAGACACTGCCCTGCGTCAGCTTCGAAGCCGTCTTTCAGTCCGTAAGTGATGGCAATGCCGAATTCGGTCTTATACCCATTGAAAATTCGCTCGCGGGCAGTATCCACCGGAACTATGATCTGCTGCTTCGAAATGATCTGAGCATCACCGGGGAATATCTGCATCGCATCGAGCATTGTCTGCTGGCTTTGCCGGGTGTCGAGCTGCCTGAGATTCGCCGCGTGATGTCGCATCCACAGGCTTTGGCCCAATGTGAGCGGTTTCTAGCAAGTCTCCCGGCAGCAGAGATCGTGCCAAGCTACGACACCGCCGGCAGCGCCCGCATTATTTCGGAAGGCGAAGAAAGAGATGCTGCGGCAATTGCATCGCGGAGAGCGGCCGAAGTTTATGGAATGCGCGTTGTTGCAGAGGGAATTGAAGACGATCCGGCCAACTTTACTCGCTTCTTGGTTCTCGGAACTGAAACTAGTGACCCCGGCGCTGAAGCAAAGACCTCCATTGTCTTCACCCTCGATAATCGCCCTGGGGCTCTGTACGAGGCCTTGTCATCTTTCGCCAACCGCGGGATTGATCTAACGAAAATCGAATCGCGGCCGCTTGTGGGTAAGCCCGGGGAATATATTTTCTATATGGATCTCGCCGGAGCGGCCCGGCTGAAAGATGTGGCCGATGCGCTGGATGAACTCGAAGCCAGGGCGAGCTTGTTTCGAATCTTAGGATCCTATCCAAGGCATCGCTGGGATTGATGGATTAACTCCCCCGGCACCTCTCAAGTCCTGGACTAAGCGAATACCTTCTGCTTGGCCTCCTCGCCAAGAAAGCCCTCAAGCACCAGTAACTCTGCGTTTAGCAATGCCCCGCTGGCTGCGCCTCTCAGTGTGTTATGGACCAAGGAGACCATCCGAATGTCTAGTACAGCGCAAGGCTGCACCCTTCCTACTGATATTGCCATGCCGTTCTCAGCATCGCGATCAAGGCGCGGCTGTGGGCGGTTCTCCTCCGATCGCACGATCATCGGGCGGGTTGGGGCGCTGGGAAGCTGATCCATCCCGCGGAAGGCAGACAAAGCAGCCTCGATCTCCTTCAAGGCAGGAACGTGTTTCAGCGCGATCGAGAGCGCCGCTAAGTGTCCATCCATCACCGGCACTCGGTTTGCCTGAGCACTGACATCCATTGCAGCAGGTTTGATTCCCTGCTCGCCAAGTTCCCCGAGTAGCTTTCTTGTTTCCTGCTCGATCTTCACTTCCTCGCCTGAGATGAATGGGACAACGTTGTCATATTGGTCCATCGACGCTATGCCTGGATAGCCGGCACCGCTTATGGCCTGCATCGTCACTGCATGAACTTGGCTGACCCCAAAGGCATCGTTCAATGCTTTGAGCGGAAAGGCAATTCCCGTAGCCGCGCAGTTCGGGCTCGTGACCAACAATCCTGACCAGCCGCGGTGATCGCGCTGGCGATTTAGAAGAGCCACGTGATCCGCATTGATCTCCGGTATAAGTAGGGGAATGTCGTCCCCCATTCGATGGGCGGAAGCGTTTGAACATACGATGTAACCTTCAGCCGCTAGCCGTGGCTCAGTATCTTTGGCCACCCGGGCGGGTAAGGCCGAAAATACAAGTTGCGCGCCATCGAGTTCCCCATCGCTGGCACCCACTTGCATCGCACCAACCGTTGGCGGAATTTCGCCCGGCAACAACCACCTTACAGCCTCCCCATAGGGCCGTCCTTCACTGCGCTCCGACCCGGTCACAGAAGCAATTTCAAACCAAGGGTGCTCAGCCAGGAGGCTGACGAACCGCTGGCCAACCGTGCCTGTGGCTCCCAAAACAGCCACCGGAATCTTTTCAGTCATGTTGTCCCTCCACCTGTCGTTGAATTTGTGTCAACTTCTGACTGATGCATCGGTCCTTATCCTTCAATAACGAGTTCGTGGATGGCGCGAACCGCATCGTCGCCATCCTGATCCTGAACCACCAGCGAGATGCTGCATTCCGACGATCCCTGCGCAATTGCGACCACATTGATACCATGGCGGCCAGTAGCAGTGAAAACCCGGCCTGCAACGCCGGCGGTTTGCCGTATGCCATCTCCAACCACGGTCACAATCGTGATGTCGTCTAGAGCCCATGCGCGGTCGATATCTCTCCGGCTGATCGCCAGCTCGAACTCAGACTCCAGGGCTTTGACCGCTTCGGGGGCGTTCGCCCTAGGAACGGCAAAGCAGATGCTTTGCTCGGAAGAGGCTTGAGAGATGAGCAGCACGCTGGCTCCAGTACCTGCCACCGCGTCGAATGTTCGTGCCGCGATTCCAGGAACGCCCATCATGCCTTTTCCTTCAACCGTAATCAGACTCACGTTTCGCACTGCCGTAATTGCCTTGATTGCTCCGTTGCTCTTCTCGAGGTTGGGAACGATCAGCGTGCCGGCATGCGAGGGGTCAAACGTATTTTTCACGCGAATTGGAACTTTGGAATCGTGCACCGATTGGATGGTCTTGGGATGCAGCACCTTGGCGCCAAAATAAGATAGTTCGCGAACCTCCTGGTAGCCTAACGTTTCTATCGTCCGCGCCGAGGGTACGACCTTCGGATCAGCGGTCATCACGCCGTCAACGTCCGTCCATATCCACAACTCATCACTGTCCAAACAAGCTGCGATCAATCCAGCGCTGAAATCTGAGCCACCGCGCCCCAGCGTGGTAGTAATCCCATCCGATGTGGCTCCGATAAATCCCGTGATCACCGGCGTCCCCCCGCGCTCGAGAATGGGTGTCAGGTTTTCAATCACCTTTCGGCGAGTCGCTTCCAACTCGGGCGCAGCATCCTGGAACCGATCGTCGGTGACGACAATGTCTGTAGCATTCACTGCTTTGGCCGGAACACCGATCTGCCGCAAATAGGCGGCCAGAAGGACGACGCTCATTTGCTCGCCGAGGCTCATTGCAAAATCGAGCGCTCGAGGCCCGGCCTCCCCCAATACCTGTACGCTCTCGCAAAAGCCGGTGAAACCGTCCAGGAGCTCATCGATTACCGCAACCGCCTTCGCAGATTC
>CAYZXF010000340.1:0-1878 GCA_964482355.1 uncultured Anaerolineaceae bacterium
TGATGAATTGATTCAGATTGTAGAGGATCTCAACCGGCGCGGAATCGCGCTCGCGATCGAAGGGAGCCCGCTGGAACGCCCCGATGATTGCGAAACAGGGATCGAGAGCTGGGGAGGTATTCCAGAAGGTTTGCGAATAGCCCAACGAATCAAAGACGCCGGCGGGAGAATCCATTTCTGGGCGATGGATGCACCATTCGAATACGCCAATCTGCTTAACGAGCCTGGTGCGTGCCAGTGGTCGGCTGAAACGGTTGCCCAAGCCATTGCGAATTTTGTCGATGCATTGCGGAGCGTCTTTCCGGAAATCGTCGTCGCAGCTACCGAGCCACTAAGGCCAGATCGGGATAACGTTGAAGCCTACGGTCCTTGGATGCGCATCTATCGCGAGGTGACCGGCGAGAGCCTTCCCTTTTTTCACCTGGATGTAGATTTTGGCCAATCGGACTGGGCTGAAGAAGCAAAAGCCCTTGAAGAGTTGGCTCGTCAGGAGGGCATTGACTTCGGGATCTTCTATGGGGGCGATTGGGGAGATCCATCAGATAGAGCCTGGCTGACGAGCGCTGGGGAGAGAGTCAAGACCTATGAAGATGTTTCAGGAGGAGAGCCTGATCACATCATGTTTCAATCCTGGCAGGATCATCCGGATTATGTCCTGCCTGAGTCTGAGCGTTACACATTCACCAACTTCATAAATCTCTATTTTGACAATCGTGCCGCCTTAGGTGTACCTACGGGCGGATCAGGTGTAAATTTGGCGTATGGCAAAAACGTCTCAGCCCCAGGATATTTGCCGGAATTTCTTCCTGGAAACGCGGTTGATGGAATATACAGTTCTTGGTGGGGGGCAGGCGATTTCGCTCCTCAATGGTTCGAAATCGATCTAAATATGCCCGCCACCATAGCGCAAATCCGATTGGCCATTAGCCAGGATCCAGATGGGGATACCTTTCATCGAATTTGGGGACGCGAGGCTGGAGAAGATTACCTTCTGCTGCATGAATTTCGCAGCTTTACGAGCGGTGACGACGTGTTGGAATTCATTCCATCAGAGCCATGGGAGAACATCCAATTCATCAAGGTTGAGACATTGGAGAGCCCGTCTTGGGTTTCTTGGCGAGAGATCGAAATCTTATCTCCAGAGGAATGATGACGATTCCTGAGCCCGATGGACAAGTACTCATTTCGACCGTAGTCCAGAGAAATAGTCGGTCGCCACCGAATAGCTCACTGGAGCGTTCTGCGAGTGGATTTAGACCCTCCAACAAGGCCCCGCTTTGGCGGGGTCTTTGCTTGGACGCCGCGGCGGATTGGTCTCCTTCTAGGCTAATGCCCCGCACCCAAGAGGCACTGGATCCAGCCGTCCCTATTCTTCCTGCAATAACCTCCCAGCCTTTTTATTGATCCGGGCGGAATATGCGAATGGCGCATAGATAGGGTTCACATCACTACTCTTCGCCTGTGATCCGCACGGTAAGCGATATCGTAGCAAGGATCGTAGAGAAGATTTCAAAATGCATGCTTTCCCTCCATTTCTCGATATCCTGTTCGGTCAGTTGTTCACCCTTCCTAAGCAAACTAAGCAAGGTTTCAAATTGGAGCGTGAGGCCCGCGATGAGAGTTTTGAAAGATTCCCGGTCATTCTCGAGGTCCATTTTCCACAGCTCGAATCCAATGTCCCTCGATCGAAGGTGTTCGTCCGCTTCTTTTGCTAGCTTGTTCATGGCCGCTTCATCTGAAGGGGTTTTCATAGTCCATTTCTTCCTCTAAGACTGGGAGTGTTCGACCTGCTCAATCACGGGTGCCGGAGTCGGCAGGATAATTTCGAAGCTGTATTGTCGCCGCTCAAGCACTCGGCCAGATTGCTCCATGATCCGC
>CAYZXF010000341.1:0-2387 GCA_964482355.1 uncultured Anaerolineaceae bacterium
TGAGGCAGATATCGAGCGTCTCAAGCTTGTCGCGGGAGCTCGGCGACTCGATTTCTCTTTAGCGGAAATCAGCGAAATCATCGATTTACGCGATCGACAGATTGCGCCCTGCGGAGTGTTGCTGGAGCTCTTAGATCAAAAGGCTGAAGAAATCAGCGAGCGTATTTCGGAGCTGCAGAGGGTTCAGAAGGATCTAGAGTCGCTGTATTCGGTTGGGTTAACTTTCCCGACCAATGACGTTGAAGGAAAGAATTGTATCTGTCATTTGGTCAGTGAACACGAAGGGGTTGAAGCGAGGTAACAAATCATGACCGATAAGAGAAAACTTGAATTAGCGGTTCCAGGAATGAACTGTGAGACTTGCCCGGACCAAGTCGAACGGGCTCTTCGGAGCGTCGCTGGAGTCGAAGACGTTCAGATTCCTGGCTGGAAATCTAAAATCGCCGAGGTCACGGTCTCGTCCCAGGTCAAGGATAAAGATCTCCTCACCGCGGTAAGGGACGCCGGATATCCGGGAAGCGTTAAATCCAGTCAGACGGTGGATCTCGAGCTTATAAAAGACGATGGTTCCGGATCCAATGGAGCTGGAAGAAATGACTTCGATCTGATTGTGATTGGTGGCGGCTCTGCAGGATTTGCGGCGGCGATCAAGGGAAATGACCTGGGTGCCAAGGTCGCCATGATCGAAGCCAACACCATTGGCGGCACTTGTGTCAATGACGGCTGCTTGCCTTCTAAAACACTTATCCAGGTCGCCAAGACTTGGCACTCTGCGGAACACCATCCATTCAGAGGGGCAAACACCAAGCAAAGCGATCTTGATTGGTCAACCATTCGCTCCGAGAAAGACGCCCTGGTTTCCGAAATGCGTCAGAGCAAATACATTGACGTCCTCGCCGCCTATCCTGAAATCACCTTCATTGAAGGATATGCCGTCTTTCAGAAGGACGGATCCATCAGCGTTGGGAAAGAGGTGTATCGAGCCAACCGATACGTAATCACTGCCGGTGGCCAGCCTAACATGATCGCCTTCCCAGGTGCAGAAGAAGCTGAACCGCTCAACAGCACAACATTGATGGATCTAGAGCAACTCCCCAAGT
The DNA here is from genome assembly GCA_964482355.1 of uncultured Anaerolineaceae bacterium. GTDB lineage: Bacteria > Chloroflexota > Anaerolineae > Anaerolineales > E44-bin32 > JADFRG01. Next base: position 1,101 of record CAYZXF010000341.1, read on the forward strand.
CAATCATCGTTTTGGGAGGCCGGGCAATTGCCCTGGAGCTCGGACAGACCTTGGCCCGATTGGGAGTCGAAGTGTTAATTCTGCAGCGCAGCACGCGCTTAATGCCCGATCAGGAACCGACCATCGGCAGAGCCATAAAGGATATCTTTGAACACGAAGGCATCGGTGTAATCACCGGCGCTCAAGTCGAGCGGCTCGAGCGTGAGGGCGACACCCGAATTGTCCACGCCAGCGTGATGGGAAGCATAAAAGAATTCAGAGCCGATCAAGTACTCATGGCCCTGGGGCGAAAGCCCAACACCGCCGGCATGGGTTTGGAGAATATGGAGGTTGAACTTGACGAGCGAGGTGCGATCATTGTTGACGAATATCTCCAGAGCAGCAACCCCAAGATCTTCGCTTCAGGTGATGTAACAACGCATCCGGAACTGGTATATGTGGCAGCGGCTGGGGGATCAAAGGCCGCAAATAATGCCCTATCTGAGAGCAAGATACCCTTGGATCTCTCGGTTGTCCCCTCCGTGATTTTTACCGAACCCCAAATCGCGACTGTCGGCATGACCGAGGCTGAAGCCAAAAGCGAAGGTTATGAAGTCCGAGTGACGTCACTAGATCTTGAACATGTGGCTCGAGCAAAGGTGGAGCGAAACACTACAGGCTTCATTCGGCTGGTCGCCGACGAAAAGACCAATCGAATATTGGGAGCCCACATATTGGCGCCATCTGCTGGTGAAGTAATCCAGTCGGCGACCTTGGCCGTAAAGTTCGGCTTGACGATTGAAGATCTCACGGACACGCTCTTCCCCTACCTGACACAGGTAGAGGGCCTCCGGCTGGCTGCCCTTTCGTTTGACCGAGACGTCGCTCTGTTGAGTTGCTGTGCTGCGTAGGCTTCTAACAAAATAGATGATCAAGTTCTTGCTGCCACTGCTACTGGTGCTTATAACGGCTGCCTGTGGAACTAGCATTGCTGCGCCTTCCATCCAGCCTGAGATCGAGGAGAAGCAGGAAGCTACTAGCGAGCCTACGGCTAAGTCCTCAGCAGAGCTGGCGACTCCAGAACCCACTCAAAATCCCTTCCCAACGCTCCCAGCAGTGATCTACGAGCCGGAAATAGAAGAGAACTTAGCCGACACCTCGATCGTAAAGGCGAACCTCGGCCCATTAGCCGCTTTGGAAGACAACCTTGCTACAGGCCTGCCGGCTCCGGACCTAGATGTCAGCGCTCTGGGGGATTGGACCTTCAATTTATCGGAGCAGCATGGTTCTTACGTTCTGTTGTATCCA
>CAYZXF010000342.1:0-1804 GCA_964482355.1 uncultured Anaerolineaceae bacterium
ATTGCTCCAGTACATCCCAAAGGAATTGCTGAACAAATTAGAAGCGGCACGCAGCGGGCATTCCATGGCCGGGGAGCGCCGGGTGGTGACGATCCTGTTCTGCGACGTCAAAGGGTCCACCGCCGCAGCTGAAAAGATGGCTCCGGAAGATTGGGCGGAAGTCATGAACGGTGCCTTCGAGCATTTGATCGCACCGGTCTACCGCTATGAAGGCACCTTGGCGCGGCTGATGGGCGATGCAATCCTGGCCTTCTTTGGCGCTCCCATCGCTCACGAGGACGATCCCGAACGCGCCGTTTTGGCTGGTCTGGAAATTGTGGAGGGCATCGAACCCTATCGGGAGCAAACCCGCGAGCGTTGGGACCTGGACTTCAGCGTGCGGCTGTGTCCGCAGTTATTGCAGAATTTGGCCGACTCGGGATTAGCGGTCTGACAGTTGGGGCAGTTCACTTTGGATCGGACACAAGGGTGAGTAGCGCGATAGGCGGATTATGCATCCACGATGGAGCGAATGCGGGGCAGGGCCAGGAAGGACTGAAGTATCTGATCATCCCCCATCTGGTCGGCGATGAAACGAATAGATTCTTGGGCCTCGGACAGGGGCGCAACATCCTTTCCCTGATCATGCGATAGCTCAACCATCTCGATCAAGATCCACATATTGGTGAGTCGCATCTCCATGCTCTCCGCATCCATCTGAGCTTCTTGGAATGTCTCGAAAGCTTCGTCCAAGCGACCCAATCCGCGCTGAGCCATTCCGCGGCGCAGAAGCAGCACGGGAACAAAGTAACGAATCTGGGCTGACCGCAACCTCTCCAGTGAGCGATCTACCTCTTCCAAAGCAGCTTGGAAATTTTGCTCAAGAATTAGCATTTCGGCCTGCAACACCGAGGCATAACCCAAGAATTCTGGGTTGAGCGAGCGTTGATTGATGGAATCGCGTGATTCCTGAGCGAGAGTCTTGGCCTCCACGAGATCCCCCTGCAATGCGGCGCTTACTGCTTGCACCCCAATCATAAATCCGAGGGTCGGATCCCTCTCGTCCCAAATTGGTTTTGTCCCCTCGACAATCTCGTCGGCCTGCTCGAGGGCTCCGAACCTTAAAAGTAGCCAAGCCATAACCGCGTGGGCGAAAATACCCGCGCCGGTGAAATCGGCTCGATCGGCCAGAGCGGTACCTTCGTAGAAGGCATCAAAGCCCCCCTTGATGTCGCCGGCTTCAGTGCGCAATAACCCCAACCCCATCAGGCTGTAACCCTGGCCCCAGAAGTTTCCGTTCTTGCGGCTCAGATCCAACCCGGATTCTGCTAACTCAATCGCCTGCGGAATATCGCCCGAGAGCAAGGCCATGAAGGAAGAGGAGGTCAGGTTGTCAGCCAACATTTCGGAATTCCCAAGCTGCTTCCAAAGCGCTCGAGCTTTCTCGCTGCTCTTGAGCGCTTTATCCAACTGTCCGCCCTGCATGTACGCTCGCGACAAGTCGTGCTGCGCGAACGCAGTTTCTTCCTCAAGGTTATTTTCGCGGGCGATTGACAGCGACCGCTCACCGTAATCGATTGCGGCTCGATGATCACGCTCGGCATAGTTCTCGACTAACATGAGGTTCCACAAGGCTTTAGCCTTGCCGCGTGGATCGTCAAGCTCATCCGCAAGTTCCAGCGCTCGCTCCGCGAAAACCTGCCCCTTATCGGGATTCCAATTTACGCTAGGAATAGCATAAATGGTGGCCAGCGAATTTGCGGCTGCCATCTCAAGCGCTGGAGCGGAACGCTCCTTCCCAAGATTTTCCAGTTCATGATAATTC
>CAYZXF010000343.1:0-5602 GCA_964482355.1 uncultured Anaerolineaceae bacterium
TTCCAGCGGCTGCAGGCATACAGCTTGAAGTAGTTGCGTTCGATGTAGAAGGTTTCGCCTAAGTCGGCGGTCTGTCCTGGCCGATACTGCTCCCCCAACACCCCACCAAAAACTGAACCAAGAGCCTCAGGCTCCGCTGTAAAACCCGCTTGCACTAACCTAGTGGCCAGGATGGCGTTGTGATTTGTAAATCCGGTGAACAGGTTACGAACTGATGCGCCAGCGTTAGCTGCGGTTTGCGACGAGGCGATGGTAAGACCGGCCGCCAGCGCCATCGATTCGCCCACCTGCGCAACATTCATTCCTAGCAGCCGCGCGCAGGCGGCGGCCGCACCGACGATGGCGTGCGTACCGAATGGATGAACCGCATCACGAAGCTTTGTCGCTCTCCCGACTCTGACGGCTACCTCGTAGCCTACAAGTAGCGCAGCTAAGAATTCCTCGCCGGTGCTTTTTGTATCTTCTGCCAGGGCCATCGCGGCGGGCAATATATGAATGGCAGGGTGGTTGATGGCAAACTGGCTGCCTTCGTCCAGTTCCAGCGAGACACCGCCCGTTCCGTTTACGAGCGCAGCAAAGTGCGGCGATGTGCTGCTCGATTGCCCAATGACAGTAGCTCCGCCGGGCCCACCCAGTGTCTCTACTTGGTTACCAATGGCGCGGACCTCTGGCAGCGCGGCTCCCGCTAGCATCGTGCCGAGTGTGTCTCGCAATACCAATTGGGTCTGCTGCTTGACTGGGGGGTTCAGGTCTTCGTAGACCAGGTCAAAGGTAAATTGGGCCAGGGCTTGAATATCATTCGAGGATTCGTCCACAGAATCAGAGCCCGAGGTAAGCGGTTCGGATGAGTTCATCAGCAAAGAACTCCTCGCTCGGACCCGACATCAGCACTCGTCCATTTTCCAGAACGTATCCCCGATCCGCTAGTCGCAGAGCCTGCATAACATTCTGTTCAACGATCAATACCGTCGTCCCATCGCGGCTGATCTCTTCCACCACATGAAAAATGTCTCTCACAACGATCGGCGCCAATCCAAGCGAGGGCTCATCCAGCATCAATAAGCTTGGCTGCGTCATCAAGGCGCGTCCGATGGCCAGCATTTGCTGTTCGCCTCCGCTGAGCGTACCTGCATCCTGGCCCGCGCGTTCTGCGAGCAACGGAAAGAGTCCGTAGACCCTATCCAGCGACTCTGCCCGGTGCATGCGGGCGCGCTTGATAAATGAGCCCATCTCGAGATTTTCCAATACAGTCATGTGGGGAAACAGCTTTCTACCCTCGGCAACTTGGATTAGACCCGCCTTAACGATCTGGTGGGGCTGCCAGGTATCGATGGCCTGCCCCTCAAAGTGGATCGATCCAGATTGAGCGCGCTGGAGGCCCGAGACGGTCCGCAGGAGGGTGGTCTTCCCTGCGCCATTCGCGCCTACGAGAGCTACGATTTCGCCCTGATTCACCTCCAGCACAATGTCCCGCAATACCACAGCATCGCCATACGCGACATCGAGGGCCTCAATTTTCAGCAATCTCGAACTCCTCACCTAGATATGCCTCGATCACACTCGTATCACTTACAACTTGCTTCGGCGGACCCGTTGCGATTAACTCACCGTGATGCAGTACGGCAATTCGGTCAGACAGGGTCATAATGGCCTGCATCACGTGCTCGATCACAAGCTGTGTCACCCCCTGCTCTCGGATACCTTGAAGCAGCTCGACCATGGAGGCGCTCTCCGCTGGGGTTAGGCCCGCCATGACCTCATCGAGCAGCAGCAATTTGGGGCGAGTCGCCAGGGCTCGCGCCAGTTCCAATTTCTTCCTACTTGCGGTCGTGAGGTTCGATGCCGGTTGATCGGCGTGGCTGCTAAGGCCAACAAATTCGATGACCTCCCGCGCATGTTGATCTGCCTGCTCCACGCTGGATGTATTGATGAAGGCCCCCACCATCACGTTCTCAACCACGCTCAGCTTTGCAAATGGCTTAGCGATTTGAAATGTTCGAACTAAACCTTTTTGCGCGATCACGTGCGGCTTCAGCCCCGTAATGTCGCCACCATTAAAGTGGATTGATCCCTCATCGGGCGGAATCTCCCCGCTGATGATATTGAACAGAGTGGTCTTTCCTGCACCATTAGGACCAATCAACCCCAGGATCTCTCCCTCATCGAGCTTAATCGTCGCTCCATTGACCGCCACGAGGCCCCCGAAGGCCTTTGTCGCGCCGGTACACAGCAGTAGTGGCTCACTCACGGGAGATATCGCTCTCCCAAGCGTTTTGCCGCGCCGACGATCCCATCCGGCATATATATGATGATGGCGATCAGGATCACGCCGAAGATCATCACATCCACGCCTGCACGGCCTTCGATGATTTCGAGGAATGGAGGTGGGTTTCGCACGAAATTACGGGTGAACTCCGCCATCGGAGTTAAAACGATGGCTCCGACCAGCGGGCCCCAGATGGTGCCAATACCGCCGACGATGGGCCTCAGCAGAATTTCAATCGAAATGGCCACGCCGAATACCAGTTCGGGGCTCACGAATCCGAAGTGCTGAACGAAGAACGACCCGCCCAATGCGGTGAGCGCACCGCTGATAACAATCGCGGCCAGCTTGAAACCCACCGGATCCACCCCCAAGGCAGACGCAGCATCCTCATCTTCGCGGATGGCCTGGAAGTAGTATCCGACTTTGTGGCGAGCCACCCAGATGGTCACAACCATAACGAGAGCAAACAGGATCAGAATCGAGTAGAAGAAATTGGTGGGTGTGTCTTCAAATTGAAGCCGCAGCCATGAGTCACCTCCGATTAGCGGTACGTGGAGCCCAATGGAGGTATTGATAAGCTCGAGCTCGCTCGCAATCAGCCTGAGCATTTCAGCAAAGGCGAATGTTGCCAGAGCAAAATATGCTCCCTTAAGGCCGTAGCGGAAGGATAAGTAGCCAATTAGAAGAGCAAAAAGCCCCGCCAAGGCAGCGCCTGCCAGCATCCCAACCCAGGGGCTCAGGTCGTAATTTAGCAACAGCACCACACTTGTGTATGCGCCAATTCCGTAATAAGCGGCGTGGCCAAAGGAAAATTGCCCGGCGTACCCTCCCAGGATGTTCCAGGCCGCACCAAGTAGTGCCCAGAATAGGATGAGAATGGCAAGGCTGATTTGGAATTGGTCTAAAAAGAGCGACACGATTAAGAAAAAAAAGACCACCACGAGCAACCAATAATAGTCCGAAGAAATAGTGCGCAGCTTGCTCATTCTCTTTTGCCCAGGAGTCCCTGCGGTCGAAAGAGCAGAACCAGGATAAATACTATGAACACCCCCAACAGCTTTGTCGAACTTGGGGCAAAAACCACCCCCATTTCTTGAGTAATGCCTACAATGAATGCCCCCAGAAGCGCTCCCGGAATACTTCCGAGACCTCCCAGGACCACAATCACGAAGGCGGTGATGTTAAAGGTGTTGCCAGCAACCGGGTCGACGAAGAAGAAAGGCAACACGAGCGAGGCGGCAGCTCCAACACAGGCGACACCTAATCCAAAAGTGATTAATCCAATGCGTTGGATGTCGATACCAACCAGAGCAGCTCCATCCTTATCCTGTGCGGAGGCTCGAATCGCCTTACCCAGATCGGTTTTTTGCAAAAGGATATAAAGACCGGCGGCCAGCACCAATGCCATGATGAAGGCGACCAGCTTGGTCAGCGTGATCGTGGTTCCAAATAAATGCAGCGGAAAATCAAGCATGAACGGACCGATTTGCGTCTCTCCCCGTCCGTAGTCCAGGCGGATTGAGCGGGGCGTACCAGAAAAGATCACCAGCATGGCATTCTGCAGCACCAGCGCCAGGCCGAGGGTCAGGAGAAGTTGATTATGTGGAGGCGCGTTGGCGGCGGGGCGCATTATTACGCGCTGCACGATTACCCCGATGAGGAACAGCGCCGGCACCGTAATCAGAATAGAGATGTAGGGGTCGATGCCGTAGTTGTCGAACAGCACGAAGGTTATGTACATCCCTACCGTCATCAGGGCGCCGTGAGCAAAATTGATGATGTCCAGCACGCCAAAGATGAGGGTGAGCCCCATCGCAACCAGCGCAAAGACACCGCCAATCAGGATGCCGGTAACGAGCGCCTGGCGCAGCACCGGGTCATTCTGCTTAAACCATTCCGAGGCTTCATCTGCGTTCAACGCGAGCAGGATGACCAGAATGAGCGCTATTCCGGCCGCGATGACGACGCCTCGCTTTCGACCTTGAAGGATCGAGGTCATTGATGCTTAGTCACGAGAAATTAGATGAGAAATAATTGCGAACCTGGGAGATGTGGTTTCCCACACCTCCCAGCAATCGTCGGTTCGAAACCGAAAACTAGTCTTTCCAAGAAACGCAGGGGAAGATGGGGGTGGCTTCGGCCAAGTCTGTCGGCCAGACTTGGAGCACTTCGCCGTCCTGAACCTGCATGACCACCGGTCGAGCGTTCACGTTTTCACCGGTCGCATCGAACTGGATATTTCCCAGATAGGGCAGCAGGTAATCTGAGTAATCCGCATCGGCCAGGGCATCACGGATGGCGCCTGGATCAGATGAGCCCGCGCGTTCGATTGCGTCCGCGATCAGGTACACAGCCTGATACGAAAAGACTGCGCCAGTGCGCATCGGCTCTCCGAACTCAGCTGCATAGGCCTCACGCACGGCCAAGGCGTCCGGATTGCCCGCGTCCCAGTGGAAGTTGCTGTCGAAGAAACACTGGGCCAGGTCTCCCGCATCCGTTACGAACTGCGGCTGGTCGTAGGTTCCCTGGGCCAAACCGTACACGGCTTTGACGTCGAGACCAACTTCCTCCGCATTGCGCGCGGCAAGCAGACCATCGTTGTAGTATCCGGTCACGACGAGTACGTCTGGTTCCAGGGCGTTGACGCGTGTCATTTCGGTCGTCAGATCCGTCACAGCGAATGGCTCGAAGGAGATTTCGTCAAGCACTTCAATCCCCAAGTTGGCCGCTTCAGCCACGAAGGCTGCACGGACACTGTCTCCAAATCCGGTCGTGCCTTCGAACAGGATCACCACGCTGTCAACAGAGTCGCCAGCCGCCTCGGCAATCTCCTTGAGATAGTTGGCTCCGTTTATGCCCATGGAAGTCGCGTTGGGCTGCAGGCGGAAGGTAAAGGTATGGCCTTGATCGAGGATCGAGTCCATCACCGCGACGTCGATCACCAGCGGCACACCTTCCCGCTCACTGATAGCAGCAACGTTGGTGGTAACCGAGGACTGGAAGCAGCATATCAAGGCTTGCGCGCCCTCATTGATCAGTCGTTCGGCTTCCGTCTGGCCCACATCGGCTGCTCCGGTAGAGTCCGATGAGAGGTACTCCAGCATTGCACCACCCAGCACGCCACCCGCGTCATTGATCTCATCGATTGCCATCTGGATCGCCCGATCCATATTGATGCCGTCTGCCGCGAGGCCGCCGGTCAGGGGATGGATTCCACCGATAAGAATGGTCTCCATCTCTTCCATAGGCTCTTCTTCTTCAGCCGGCTCTTCGGGCTCGGCAGGCACTGCGGTGTCCTCCGGCGGTGGCGCAGCCGGCTCATCGGTGGGTTCTGCG
>CAYZXF010000344.1:0-7925 GCA_964482355.1 uncultured Anaerolineaceae bacterium
GGTTCCCGGCCGCGAAGTCGATCTTGGGTTTGGTGCCAACGGACCCGTGGCTGAATTGAATGTTCAAGTGGGTAATGTGGTTGAAGTGGGTGACGTTCTGGCAGTGGCCGGAGATCGGGAGCAGCTCGAAGCGGCCGTGGCCTCCGATGAATTAGCGCTGCTTGAAGCTCAGGAAGCATTCGAAGCGATTTATGAAGGAGCGGACCTGACTGCCGCCGAGGCTCTTCTTGCTCTTGGGAATGCAAAGGATACGCTCGAAGACGCGCAGCGGACCTGGCAGAACCAGCAGGAGGGCTACCGAGCAAGCAGCACGACCATCAAGGCTGCCGAGGCCGAGGTGACGGTCGCCAAGGCCAAAATGGAGAACGAAGAAGGCGAACTTGGCGGACTATCCAACTTGCCGAGCGACGATCCCCAGCGGGCACAGGCTTACAAAGACTTCGCGGCCGCGCAACAGCGCTACTGGAGCGCGCTGGCGAATCTCAACTGGTACACGGGCCACCCCACCGAAACACAACAAAATCTTCTGGACGGAGAGGTCGGGCTTGCTGAGGCGCAGCTGATCGAGGCTCAGGCCGCGTACGACCTAGTCATCGACGGGCCAGATCCCACCGAGATACGAATGGCGGAACTGAAGGTCGTCAAGGCCGAGGCGGAATTGGCCGTCTCCCTTAGAAATTTAAAGCAGTCCGTGATTGTCGCTCCATATGCCGGCACGATCTTGGAGGTCACCGCGGATGTGGGGGATACGGTATCCGGGCCGTTTATCACACTGGCCGATCTCAGCCTTCCGCATCTCGAGGTCTTTCTGGATGAGACCGACGCGGACAAATTTGCCATCGGGTACGAGGCCGAAGTCATTTTCGATGCGCTGCCTGATGCTATCTTCACCGGTCGGGTCATCCAGGTCGATCCGAGTCTGAACACTCAGGGCGGTGTTTCGACCGTCCGGGGATTGGTCCGGCTTGACACGGGCGCGATCGACGGGCTGCTGATTGGGATGAACGCTGCGGTAGATGTAGTTGGCGGTCGGGCGGAGGGGGTTCCGCTGGTGCCGGTCGAGGCCCTGCGCGAGCTGGGGCCGGGAGAGTTCGCGGTGTTTGTGCTTCAGGACGGGGAGCCTCGCCTGAGACCGGTTGAGGTTGGCTTAATGGATTTCACCTTCGCCGAAATCATTTCAGGCCTGGAGATCGGGGAAACGATCACCACCGGCATCGTGGAGACCGGCTGATGGCGGTCATCGAGGCGGTCGACATCTCACGCGTCTACGGCAAAGGCGATATCAGTGTACACGCGCTTGATGGCGTAAGCCTAACCATTGATCAAGGTGAATTTGTAGCCGTTATGGGCCCTTCGGGATCGGGCAAAAGTACGCTGATGAATATCCTTGGCTGCCTGGATCGGCCTACCGAGGGGAGGTTCATCCTTGACTCAGTTGACGTCGGCGAGATGAGCCGAACGCAGTTAGCAACAATCCGGAACGAGCGCATCGGGTTCATCTTCCAGTCATACAACTTGCTCAGGAAGGCAACTGCTCTCAAGAACGTGATGGCTCCACTGCTTTACGCGCGCAACAACAAGCGCAGTAAAGCAGAAATGGAAGAAAAGGCACGAGAAGTGCTTGTCGCGGTTGGCCTTGCGGATCGAATCGAGCACGTACCGACCGAACTGTCTGGCGGCCAACAACAACGCGTAGCGATTGCGAGGGCGTTGGTGAACGATCCAGCATTTGTTCTGGCGGACGAACCTACCGGCAATCTGGATTCCCGCTCTGGCGAAGAGGTTATGTCTCTACTGCACACATTGCACGAGAGCGGCCGCACTATCGTGATGGTCACACATGATACAGCGATCGCAGAACACACGGAGCGAGCTGTTCATCTCCTGGATGGCAAAGTAGAGAAGATTATCGAGAACGGTTCAAAACTACAGGCAGTTGAGGTGCAGCATGAATCTGCGTGAGTTTATTAGCCTGGCTTGGGAGAGCATCTTGGGAAACAGGTTGCGATCACTGCTCACAATGCTCGGGATCATCATCGGGGTGGCATCGGTGATCATCATGATTGGCATCAGCGCGGGTACCGAAGCGGCCATCGAAGAACAGATCACGGGTCTTGGATCAAATCTCGTGTACATCAATCAAACTTTTTCACGCGGCGGTCCCGCGTCATTCCAGCAGGCTGGCCGTGGCGGAGGATTGGTTTATGACGACGCTTTTGCTATCGCCGACAACGTCAGTGGCGTAAAGGCGGTGGTCGTGGAGCAGCCTTCTTTCGAAACTGTTAAGGCCGGCAACGTCAATTTAGATGGCGTAACAATCCAGGGAAGCACCGCAGATTTCCCATCAGTGCGTGATATGGAGATCGATCAAGGCCGATATTTCACCCAACAAGAAGTGGACCGGAAGCAAAAGGTGGCCGTGCTCGGTGCCAGTCTAGCGCACGAGCTGTTCGGGGACGAAAACCCGATTGGGCAATTGGTGACCGTCGACACAACGAAGCTGACGATCATCGGCACATTCAAGGAGCGTGGCCTGGTAAGCGGCATCGACTTTGACGCACAGCTATATACGCCTATCACTGTGGTATTTCAGAAATTCACTCCGTCACAGTTTGCGCGGTTTCTAGGCGATCGGGTGCATGGCATCATCGTTGAAGTGGAGAGTCCCGATGTTGTTGAAGGCACCGTTCAACAGATCGCACTGTTGTTGGCGCGTAGGCACGATGTCACCTTAGATGCGGCGGATTTCGCTGTGACAACCCAGCAGGACATCATCCAGACCCAGGAGGCGACCACTGCGGCCTTTCGAAATCTGTTGGCTTGGGTGGCAGGAGTTTCGCTGATCGTCGGTGGCATCGGCATCATGAACATCATGCTGGTCACTGTCAGTGAGCGGACGCGCGAGATCGGAATCCGACAGTCCATCGGTGCCACTCCAAACGATATCCGCTGGCAGTTTCTCACTGAGGCAGTTGTCCTGAGCCTTGTGGGCGGGCTGCTAGGAGTGTTGCTTGGCGTTAGCGGCGCAAAACTTTTCGGGGCCCTGAGCGACATGCGCACGGTGGTGGTGACTGGTTCGATCATCCTGGCGTTTAGTTCCGCCGCCGTAGTTGGGATTTTCTTCGGCTTCTATCCGGCGAATCGGGCTTCGAAATTGGATCCGATCGAGGCGCTAAGACATGAATAGGGCGTTTTCGAATTATAGATAATGATGGAAAGTGTAAGGAGATGGATATGTTCTCAAGAATAAAGCTTGTGGCACTCTCTGCCTTTGTGCTGATCATGGTGGCTTGCAGCCCCGGCGCCACCGAACAAGATGAACCTAGCTCGCCGTCGGACGACCACTCTCAAGCTTCGGCTCGAATTGCGGCGGATGGAGAGCAGGTTTTGCCCGTACAAATGCAGCTCATCCTCGGCACTTTGGAACTCGAAAGTACCGATCTGGCGGTCAAATCAGACCAAGCCGTGGAGCTGGTTCCTCTATGGAAAGCGCTGCGCAGCCTTTCGAACAGTGACACGGCCGCGGAGGTAGAGATCGAGGCAGTTATCAATCAGATTCAAGACACCATGACCACCGAGCAGATCGAGGCGATCACGGCACTGGAACTCTCGCCGGATGATATGCAAACGATCATCCAGGACCTCGGACTCGAGTTCGGCCCCCCTGAGGGCTTTGAAGGCTTGCAGGGTGGGGACTTTACGTTTCGGCCCGGCACCGGCGACTTTGTTCCCGGCGAAGGCGGCCAATTTGGCGGGGATGGCGGGGGGCTGATCGGACCAGACGGACCTCCTGGAGGTATCCCGGACAATTTCGACCCTGAGGAAGCAGCCACAGCAAGGGCTGGAGCCGGATTCGCGGGGTTTGGTCGTCAGGCTGGCGGTTTTCTAATGGAACCGCTCATCGAATTGCTGGAGCAAAGAGCCGGCCTGGAGGGAACCACCTAAAGGAATTGAAGCTCGCAAGGAGCAAGTCGGCAAGCCCATAAGCTCCGTAGGCTTCGGCAAATTCAAATAGCCATAGGCAAGTAACCCAGCGAATGAAGTGAGGAGAAACAGAGAGTTCATGAGTATCCGAAGGACGGCATTGATTTTATCGTTGCTGGTTTTCGGTGCGGCGGCCTGCTCACAGGCCACAACACCCGAGCCTGCGACAGAGGCTCCCGAAACAGCGGTAGTAGAGCCCCCGGAAGCGGAAGGGTCGTCGGGAGCCGGAAGCGATGCAATCTTTGCCCTGGATCCGGAATTGAGCCAGGCGAGATTCGTCACTGAGGAAATCCTGGCCAATCAGCCCAACACGGTGATCGGGGTCAACAACCAGGTCCAGGGTGGGGGAGTGCTCAATATTGCAAACCCCGCGCTGAGCACGCTTGACGAATTCCTGATCGATTCATCCGGATTCGTCACCGATAGCAATTTGCGCAGCCGGGCGATCAGACAATTCATCCTGCAGTCTAGTCAGTATCCGGTGATCAGCTTTCAGCCGATGGGTATCGCAGGAATACCGATTGAGATTGTTATCGGGGAGACGTTACCCTTCGAAGTCGTCGGACTGTTGACGATCCGAGAGATTGCGCAGGAGGTGACTTTCGTGGGCCAGGCGACGATGGTTACTGAAGTTCGGGTGGAAGGACTGGCCACGGCGATCGTCCTTCGATCGGATTTTGAGCTGACGATTCCATCGGTTCCTAGAGTGGCCGGAGTGGACGAAGAAGTTATCCTCGAGATCGAATTTGTTGCTGTAGCCGGGTAGGCGAAAGGCGCATTGTGTCTTCACAATATCTTCACGTTTTCTTGATAGGATTTGTTATCGGGAAGATGCGAGCAATCTAGACATGTCTAAGAAAATTATGATCGTGGATGATGAACCTCGGCTGGTATCTGTAGTCGAGGCTTATCTGGAGCAAGAAGGTTTCGAGGTGGCAACCGCTTCGAATGGACAGGAGGCGCTCTTTGCTGCGCGCGAAACCAAGCCGGATCTCATCATTTTGGATTTGATGATGCCGGATATGGATGGCTACGAGTTCATGCGACACCATCGAAAAGAGGCGGAGACCCCCGTCATTTTGCTCACCGCCAAAGTGGAAGAAGGCGACAAGGTCATCGGGCTGGAGCTGGGCGCCGACGATTATGTAACCAAGCCATTCCGGCCGCGTGAGCTGGTTGCCCGAGTACGAGCCGTGCTGCGCCGATCGGGGCAAACACGACCTATAGCTTCGGTGCTGCGAGCAGCCGACATCACGCTGGATCGTGAGCGGCACACGGTTGAAATCGGAGAGCAATATGTGGACCTCACGCCCTCCGAATTTGATCTGCTGGCGGCAATGATGTCAGTGCCGGGGAGAGCGTATTCCCGGCTCGAGCTCCTGGATCGGATCCAGGGAGTGGCGTACGAGGGATACGAGCGCACGATCGATGTCCACATCAAGAATTTGCGGGCTAAAATCGAGCCAATCCCGAGTGAACCGCGCTACATTCAGACGGTATACGGAGTGGGGTACCGCTTCGTGCGGGAGTAGATCGCCATCAGATCGCTAACAACCAAGCTAGTATTCGCCTTCGTCGTCGTCGGTCTCGCTGGAACAGCGGTCTTAGCTCTGCTTGCGGCAGCGACAACCGCCGGAGAGTTCGGCGACTTCATGTATTCCTACAGAAGGAGCGGGCTCGCCGAAGACCTATCAACCTACTATGCTGAAAATAAGAGTTGGGATGGGCTCTCAGGCAACTATACAGCAGCGCGATTCCCGGGACCGAGAAGCGGTCTCCGTGGGAATCCGCCCTTTCCAACGTTATTGCTCATTGATAATTCTGGGTCCGTAGTCGTCCCTGGTCACGGATTCGGGTTAGGAGATGCGACTACCGGCGCAGGTTTAGCGGAGGGCATCCCTATCGAGGTCGACGGGGAGCAGGTTGCCACCCTCTTCATGCAGAGCGGTGCGTTTGATGTGGAACCCGCGGAGCAGGCCTTTCTCCAACGTATCAACCTTGCTCTTGCAGTGGGCGCGTTGGGAGGAACGGCAGCAGCGATGGTACTAGGGGTGGTGCTCGCGCGATCCATGACAAAGCCCCTGCGCGAATTGACATCGGGTGCGCGAGCGGTGGCGGCCGGTGAACTTGATATCCAGGTTCCCGTTCGCTCGTCGGACGAACTAGGAGAACTGGCAGTAGCCTTCAATCAAATGAATGCCGATCTGGCTACCGCTCGAGACCGGCGGCGCCAGCTCACGGCAGATGTGGCCCATGAATTACGCACGCCACTCAGCGTGATACTGGGACACTCGGAAGGAATTCGAGACAGTGTGCTGGAAGCCTCAGAGGAGAACCTTGCAGTGATCTACGAGGAGGCGCTGCGCCTCGAACGATTGGTGGAAGACCTGAGAATCCTCTCGCTAGTGGAGTCCGGCGAACTATCGCTCGAGCTTGGAGAGCACGACCCCGCAGCGCTCATGGAAAAGACGGCCGCCTCTTATCGAGCGCTAGCGCGGGAGAAGGATATCGATCTCGAGGTGAGCTCTAGCGGGGAACTCCCCGACATCAGGATTGACATTGATCGCATGGGACAGGTATTGGGCAACCTGATCAGCAACGCCGTGCGCCATACCCCAGAAGGGGGAAGCATCCTCATGGCCGCGTACGCGCGGGATGGTGGGATTGAAATCCAAGTCAAGGACAATGGCCCGGGAATTGATCCTGAAGATCTGCCTCATGTCTTCGAGCGCTTCTATCGGGGCGACAAATCTCGCCAACGAGACGGCGCCGGATCGGGCTTGGGGCTTGCAATCGCCAAATCCCTTACTGAGGCACAAGGTGGCACGATCCGCGCCGAGAGTGAGCCAGGCCGGGGCACGACATTAGCTGTTGAGTTCCCGATTCCATCCACTTGATCCCCAACAGGCCGATGAACGCGGAGCATGTCTCGAACGCACCGAAAACACGGCCGCGGTATTGATCTTCAGCATGCACTTGCAACCAAATCTGCCCGGCAATCATCCAGGCCAGAATGGCAAGCCAACGGCGACAGCTGCAACAAGAACAATCGGCAAGATCGGAAACTGAAGCATTATGGATAGCAAGATCCCAGATCCAGCCATACCGAATGCCAGCAGATCCTTCGGCCGAATACGGGAACCGAAGCGGGCAACAACGAGCCCCCCTAGAACGCCGCCAATTCCCCGCGCAGTGAGTATCCATCCGAACTGCTGCGCTCCCGCACCCACAACATCCTGCACGAACACAACAAGTAGGACGCCCAAGATACTGTCGCCAACGAAGGCAACTCCGAACGTCAGAAAGGCATTGGAAAGAGGTCGACGCTGGCTTACCAGCCCCAACCTAGCTATCCACTCCCTCCAGAAATCCACCCACTCCATCCTGATTGAGCGTTCGGCCTCGGCGATCATACTCTTGCCGGATGTGGAGGTCCGTGTCTGAATTAGGAAGATGAGATCCGCCCCGATCAGATATGATCCGACGTCGATCAGAGCCACAGCGCTCAATCCAACGGCTGCGAGGAGTGCACCGCCAAGGGCGGGCCCAAGAATCCGAGCAATGTTTTCTCCTAGTGCATCCAGTAAGTTCGCGGTGACCAGTTCGTCCTTGCAGACCAACTGCGGCAGGAGTGAATCTTCACCCCTATTAGCATGAGCCCTTCGACGTTTCGCTTACCAGACCCCCGGTATCAGCCGATGCCGTACCCGCTCCGTATACTCGACATAACCCGCAAGTTCCTCCCGCAGCATCCGCTCCTCCCCGATAATCCGCAGAGGGAAAGCAAGCGCAAGAATCACCCCGACTAAGGCTCCCCATCCCGATCCGAGCAGCAAGGCCATCCCAGGGAGAATGACGATCACCCCCAGGTACATCGGATGACGCACCATCGCATAAGGCCCTGAATCGATCACCTGATGCCCCCGCTCATCTTGTATCCG
>CAYZXF010000345.1:0-6481 GCA_964482355.1 uncultured Anaerolineaceae bacterium
CGCTCCCGGGTCACCCCGAGATGATTCCCAATGGCCTCCAGCGTGTGCGGCTTGCCATTTTTCAAACCATAACGAAGCTCCAACGCTTCGCGCTCCCTTGGTGGAAGCTCCTCGAGTGCTACGCGAACATCATCGCCTAACAAGATATCGGTAGCCCATTCTTCGGGATCATGCCCATCATCATCCGGGATCAGATCGCCAAGCTCTCGATCATTTTCTTCATCCATCGGCTTTTCGAGCGAAAGCGGCTGCTCCATTGCACGAACGAGCTCTTCTACCCGAGTCACAGGCACTTCCAGCTTCACCGCGAGCTCTTCGAGGGTGGGATCGCGGCCCAAGGTCTGCGTCAGTTGGGTTCCCGCATGGCGCAGCTTGGTGATCTGCTCCCCCATGTAGACCGGCAGTCGAATAGTGCGGCTCTGGTCTGAGATAGAGCGGGTGACCGCCTGGCGGATCCACCATGTTGCATAGGTCGAAAACTTGAGCCCGCGCCGGTAGTCGAACTTCTTGGCGGCCCGCATCAATCCGATATGGCCTTCCTGGATCAGATCGGTAAATGGAACCCCGCGTCCGCGATATCTGCGCGCGACGCTGATGACTAATCTGGAATTGGCCAGAATTAGGTGCTCGAACGCAGCCATGCCGTCTTGTACCTGCTGCAGGAGCTCTCGTTTGCGCTTAGCGCCGACCTTGCCGTTAGCCAGTGTCTCGCTGGCTTTATTTCCCCGCTCAATGCTCTTTGCCAGGTCGACTTCATCCTGCATCTTAAGCAGGGGCACGCGTCCGACATTGGATAAGTATTGGGCAATCGAATCGCCCGAATCCGCCGCACGGAGGGCCGAGTAATCAAACTCGAGGTCCTCAACTGTCGGACCGATTGTTCCGCCGTTCAGATTGGCGTCGGCTCCGGTTAATTTGCGCACGTCTAATTTGTTGTCACTCACTGTTTTCCCCTTTATCTAAGGCCTCAACACAACTATTACAGCACAAGGCAAGACTGTCCTGCCCAAGCTATTTGTACGGTATTTTTATAAGAAAAAGATTGGAAAATTGTCAACGTTCCGTTAGAGGCGCCCATAGAACTGCATGGAGGTCGAAAAATCCGGCGATCAGTGCCACTAGGCTGCCTGTGGATCGGCTGTTCTCGTAATCAGGTCCTTTGACACAAGCCAAACCAGCAGACCCAGACCAACGCCGAACCACAAGGTGGCAAAGCGGATCAAAAGCGTGGCAGAAGCCGCGGTGCTGGCCGATAGCCCGAGCAACAGGGTCAGCATTCCTGCGATGCTTGCGTCTGCAGCAATCAAACCGCCGGGGAGGGCAGAGATGGCTCCCACAATGGTCGAAAAGGCGAGAACGAAAACGGCAATCCCGAGGGTGTAGGTGGTCGGCGGCACACCGAGCCCCAAGAGCACGAGGTACATCGCCAGGCCTTCTCCCAGCCAGGCGACTGTGCCCAGGGCAACCGCGATGAGTGTCGCCTTCGGGCGAAAAAGCGAGTAGGCCCCTTCATAGAACGCAGACAATGGATCCGCTGCGCGGCGCACCAGCGGCAGTCTGCGCGAGAGCTCAATCATTCGCCGTCCAAGCGGGCGGAATTGGGACAGCACAATTCCTCCAATCAATATCGCAGCCACAATCGAGAAAATTGGCCAGTATTGGCGGAAGGCGATCACTCCCAATGTCGATAGCACCAGCACGGCCAACCCATCGCTGACCCGCTCCGCCACAACGACTGTGACCCCTGTCGCAGTCGGCGTACCTGCAGTTTGATTCAGCCAGGTTCCTTTCAGCGCCTCTCCGGCCTTTCCCGGCGTCATGGCAAGCGGAAAACCAGCGACAAAAATCCGCGCACTATCTTTGAGCGAGATCTGGTCTGTCCCGACCAGACCGAGATAGTAGTGCCATTTGATGAACCGCAGAAGATAGTTAAACAAGGTGCAAGCGAGAATGAGCGGTATCAACTCCCAGGAAAATCCCCTTAGCTCGTCGCCAACCTGCTGGATATCACCCAGTGCGGCAAGGACGATAAAGACCACAAAGCCCAGTGCCAATCCGGCCGCTAGTTTTCGCCTAAGATTTTTCATATTTTCGGGCGACTCACTCGGTCACAAATCGGGGAGCCTCGGACGGCTAGCGCTGCGCGACGATGCCTATTCCGACCGCGGCCAGGGCTGCGAGCGCCAGGAGACCGATCCCGGCTTGAATAACGGTCTTGGGTTCCATGCCGGGCATAACAACTTCGCCATCACCGTAGGACGCGAATAGCTCACCCCACTCGTTCTTTAGTGCTGAACGGACTCGACCACGCCCCACAAATGGGTACCAATAGACGTTGTGATAGAAGTTGCTGGCGAAGTAAGACCACGGAACGAGCGGCGACTGGAGCAACAATTTTTCTAGCGGCTTGAGCGGGCCATGGTAAATCGCATGCTGTCCGCGACTGGCGAGGGTGTCCTCCTGCTTGAAATTCCAGGGCTCTTCGGTCTCGATATCGTGACCGACAATCTCGATTTGGCTGGGATCTCCAACTCCCAGGCCCATTTCATGCGCACGCCGGATAAATCGGATCTGCATCGGGTCAAATCCCTGAAGACGAGCCGAAACCGCATCGATGGCAACCTGATCGGCTGAGGCCAGCAGAATATCCTTCTGGTGCCAGCGCATCGCGCGCGGGCCCGGACCGTCACCGGCGAAGGTTCCATCCATTAAGGCGAACAACCCAGGGTGAATATCCTGCTGGATCGTCAGCAAATCGACGAGCGTGTCGTGGATAACGGCATGCGTCCAGTGCCGATCGCGGTGCAAGAGCCCGCCAAAAGCATTTTTCATGGCGCCTGTGATGGTTGTAAAGACGTGGGTCTTGACCGTGGGCAGCTGGATCATATTGAGACCCACAAGCGCCTTCGGAATGAACACTCCGTCCGGGTACACCTTGTCAAGCACAAGCAGCGGTTTCTTGGGCTTGTATTCGAACCACTCGAAGTCTGCTTCATAAAGGTAGATGCAGGGGATGCCGTGCTTGTCGGTGACGAAGCGATGCTTGTTGTTCACCTCGCCAACCGAGGTGTCGACCACCACCGTGTCGTTGTGCACGCCCACCAGGTCGTTGTAGCCGGCGTCTTGAAGCGCCAGGATGGCGCCTTCGATCTGCCAGGGTGTCGAAGAGCATGCCGGATACCAGGTCTGCCAGGAGATGTTGATCTTCAGACCGGTGGTTGTGTTTTTGGGAAGGGCGGCCTCAAAATCGCCTAGTCGCATGACCTCGCCGATATCCTCAACAACAGAGGAAGGAGAGGTTTTGAGTACCGCGACTTTGCCACGGCCAGGTAACTCGTTCATCGCGTGACATTCTAAACCAGCGACTGGGGTGTGGAAAGTAGGAAGCAAGTCAATTAATTCGAGCGAAAATCGAGTCTCTGATGGACCGCATGCTAAAATAGCCGCGCGATGGATCCATTCGAGCTCAAGAAGCGCTACCCGATCACCGCTAAGGACGTAGAAACTGCCTGGAAACACCAGGTTCGGATGCAGGTCTACTTTCCACTCGGCATGGGACTTCTGCTGCTGGGGCTGCTGATTGGGATGATATGGCTGTCGCAGACCGGAGACTCCAGTGTGTGGGCGGATATCTCGCTCGTTCTGCTTTTAGCCGCAGCCATCATTCTAGGATTTGTGGGATTGGTGATCATCGCGGTGGGCGTGATCGGTGTGATTTATGTGATCCGAATGACCCCAGTTCCATTCGATCGAACGCGTGAAGCAGCATATGATGCACAGGCCGCAGTATCGGAAGCAAGCAAGGTAGTGACGAGGCCGGTCATCGTGCCGCGCGCGGCAACTTATGCGCTGATCTCCGGGATCCGACACTTGGCTGGAATATTCAAGGGATAAAAATCATGAATTCAAGTTGGAAGGCAAAAGCGCTCATTATTGGTAGCCTTGTCGGAGCCCTGACCGGCCTCGGAGCAACCTATGTGATGGTTCAGCGATCAGAGGAGCCTCCTGAGGTTGGACCCACCGATGGGATCAAGCTGGGGCTCTTGCTGCTTGGCCTTGTACGAGCAGTTGGGGACCTCGGAAGTCAACGAGAGATTGAGCTGGAGGACAATTCACCGGAAGCGTAGCAATCCGGGGAGGACAAACTCTCACAGATCGTCGCGCTAGCTTGCATCCGAAACCCGGACGAGGACATCCGGATGAATAGAAAAGGGCCCGCCCTGGTGGCGCTCACCGGGGCGTTTTCATTAGAGTATTAAGCCTAATCATTGTGAAATTCACGCAGGTTGCACTCACCTCTCTCGCACTACTGTTCCTTGCCAGCTGCTCGAACGCGCCAGAAATCCAAACCCTGATCCCAGAGCAGCCGACTGCGGTACGGCCGCCCGCCGATACCCCCGCACCTCCCGCGCCTACACCCACACCCGAGCCAACAACAGTACGACTATGGGCCTCTCCAGCCTTACCAGCTGACCTTCTTGGAGCCGCCAGTCTTGTAACCTACCTAGACGACCTGCCGGTTGAATGGGTCGATGATCCGGCGCTGGCGGAAGTGCGAATCGAACCAAATCCCGATCGGCCACTGGTGCGCTGGAACTACGCAGTAGTGGCCCCTTTTTCGACCATCAGAGACGACGTAAGCCTTCAAGAGCTGCGCAGCGCCTGGGCCGGCTCCGGGGATCAGCCATCGGTGTTCATCTCAGATCAGGTACGAAATGAAATGGTGCCTCTGCTTGGAAGAGTTTCTAAGGCAATTGTCACTACAGAAGGTGAGCTTCTGGACCGAGCGTGGGAGGCAGGCGATGCCTATGCCATCCTCCCGTTCGAGAAGCTTGAACCTCGGTGGAAGGTAATGAGGTTAAACGGCATCTCACCCCTTGATGCGGATTTTGACCCTCAACGTTATTCATTGGCTACAAGCATTGGTTTGAGCGGAGATCCTGAGGGAATGGACCGGTTGGAATCTTTGCTCCATTGGCCTGAATCGAATCGAGACCCCAGCAAACTTACCACCGTTCTGATGACGGGGGTCTCAGCATTGGTGCGGGCAACGGCCTGGCGGATGGATCTCAACGGGGCCGATTATCCGGGTGAGCTAATCGGGGACATTATGCGACAGGCAGATATCACCCATATCAGCCACGAGTCGGCCTTCAGTGAGGACTGTCCGCCTCCCGATCCGGTACAGACCAGCCTTCGATTCTGTTCCGCACCTCGCCATCTGCCTCTATTTCAAAGCGTAGGAGTGGACCTGATTGAGCTCTCCGGCAATCATCTGGCCGACTGGGGCACGAAGGCTCTGCTGTACACCCTGGACCAATACGAGCAGCTCGGTTTTCAGACCTTTGCGGGGGGCCGCGATCTGGCCGAGGCACGCACGCCAGTAACCATCGATCACAATGGAAACCGAATAGCATTTCTCGGATGCAATGCAGCCGGCCCAGCCTTCGGTTGGGCTAAGGACAATCGGCCTGGAGCATTGTCCTGCAACGACGAAGGGCTTATGGGGCGCGTGACCCAGTTGGCAGATGAGGGCTATTCCGTGATCTTCACATTCCAATGGCCGGAATCGACTAGCCCCAAGCCGTTGCCCAACCAGGTTGAGGCTTTTCGAGATGCGATTGAGGCGGGGGCGAGCGTCGTCAATGGAAGTCAGGCTCATCGTCCCCAATCGCTGGAGTTCTACAGGGACGGCTTGATCCACTATGGGCTGGGGAACTTATTCTTCGATCAGATGCACAATCTGTCGCTGCGTCAGGAATTCCTGGACCGGCACACCTTTTACGATGGCCGGCACATCAGCACCGAGCTGCTGACGGCCATGCTGGAGGATTTTGCACAGCCGCGCCCGATGACGGAAGCGGAGCGGCAGGTGCTATTGGAAGAAATCTTCGCAGTTAGTGGCTGGTAGGGCCCGAGGGTTAGCTGATCTGAGCTCTTTCCTGTAACTGTCGGTGAATCTCTTTGAGCTTTTCTTCTGAGATCCCCCCGAGTTCATTAAGTTCCTTTAGCCACCGACTGGCCAAATCCTTGTCCGCCAGCCCGCTGCCATTGACCTTTACGTTCAGAGCCGCGGATTGTATCGCCGCTATCGCCAGGCTTCCGGCGACTCCTGCGTCGCTGAGCGCATTCGTGTTGCCGATAGCCGAAATCTCTGCTGCCAGCTCGAGCACTTCCGCTGATTTCTTGGCGACCATCATGGGCACCTCGCCGGCCTGAATCGTGGCATGCTCCAAGGCTTCGGCACGGGCATCCTTCTCAGTGTCCGAATCTTTGGACATTCGCTGCGCACTCATCACAGCGTCGAATGCCTGCGCGTCTTCGACTGCCGCAGCTTCAAGCTCCGCTCGTAAAGATTCTGCCCGGCTCACGATTTCTTGAGCTTGATCATCTACATCCGCGTATTTCTTTTTGCCTATCGTCAGACGCCCGACCATGGCTACCAGGGCTGCGGCCATGGCGCCAGAGTGCGCGGCGGCTG
>CAYZXF010000346.1:0-3126 GCA_964482355.1 uncultured Anaerolineaceae bacterium
TTGATTTCCGAGCACCAACGCTGCGGTTAGTGTGGTACCGCCCCCAGGTACTTTGTTGACCACGGATTTATTCGCATCCTGGAGGGCCTGACGCACCAAATCCTGAATCGGCTGGCTATCTGCAGTTCCGTTTGGTTCAAAGAGTTGCAGGAGAGGATCAGCTGAGAGTCGATGGGCGACCGTGCGAGCCGAGAGTGCGGCGGCGACTTCGCCCGATCTGTGGCCACCCATCCCATCCGCAACTACAAAGAGTCCAAAACTTGGAACCGCATTTTCTCCGTAGGCGGTTCCAAGAAGAGAAAACAGGGCGTCTTCATTGTGAGCCCGTTCTACTCCGGTCGAATTCGAGCTTCCAACCAGGATGTAGTTGCTGAGAGCAGTTCCTTCGATCGCTGTCGGATCAAGCGGTGCGGTCTCAATTCCATCTGGGCTGGCTTGCTCAACTTCTGTTGGGGCCTTACCAAATAGTCGCTGAAGGAAAGTCATTATTTCGTCTTCTATTTTCGCCGCTAAGTTAGCAGCGCGTATACGCGATGGTCATTCGATCCGAAGTAGATCCGATTGTCACTTACGGTCGGTGTACCGGTTATCGGTCCGCCAGTTTGGAACTGCCATCTCTTGCGCCCGGAGCGCATATCCAGGCAATACATGGATCCGTCAACCGAGCCACAGTATATTGAATCCTCGAAGATGGTGGGTGAGCCGGTCACCTGGTGTTCGGTTTGGAAGTGCCAGATTTCACGGCCGTTCTTTGAGTCGATCGCATAGATTCGGCCGTCTGCACATCCAGTATAGAGGCGACCCTCGGCAAACGCGGGCGTCGAAATAGTGGGGCGGCCCATGCGGAATTTCCAGATCTGCCATCCGGCTTCGGCCTCGACAGCATAGAGCGACCAGTCCATGCAGCCAAAATAAAGCATGCCGTCCAGCAAGATCGGCGAGGAAGTGATGCCGCGCTTGGCCTTGCCGAAACGCCATTTGAGATCGCCGCGGAAGTCGTAGCAATAAAAATCGCTGCTCTCGCAGCCAAAGTAAACTCGCTCATCCACAATCAGGGGTGTGGACCGAATGGGACCCGCAACCTCCTGCTTCCAGGCCGCGGTTCCATTGTACATATTGACAACATGCAATCTGGCGTCGTCGGCGCCGACAAAGATGTGGCCTTCTGAGACTACCGGTGACGAACGAATTGGGCCGCCCGCATAGTAGGTCCATGCAAGGGTGCCCTTTTCCGCCGAGAGCGCATACATGCGGGTGTCCTCGGAAGATACGTAAATGAGCTCGTCATCAGAGGCGGGCTTGCTGGCGATTCCGCCCTCGGTCGCGAATTTCCATATGAACTCACCGGTCTTGGCGTCCAAAGCATAGAGATTGTTGTCATAACAACCAACGTAGACCACGCCATCGACTACGAGCGGCGAACCCCGCACCTCGTCCTCGCACTCAAAGGACCAGACCTCTTGAACCTCGTTCCGCGGCAGGCCGGCGGTGGCGGAAGTACGTGGCGAAACCAGGATTCCGGTTTCCTTTGCCACGGCCATCAGAGAGGCTTTCATAGCTTCGGCGGTGGGGAAACGGTCTGCTGGATCGTAGGACAACGAAGCGTTGATGGTTGATTCGAGCTCCGAAGATACCTTGTCGTTGATACTGCGAATCGGTCGTTCAGAAAATGAGAAGGGCGGCTCGGCGCGTGGATCGCGCTGTGTCAACAGATGATGAATTGTGGCGCCCAGGGCATAGATATCGCCTGCAGGTGACGCTTCGCCTCGGTACTGCTCGGGAGGGGCATAGCCATCTGTGCCGATCATAGTCCCCTTTTGACCAGGCTGGAAATTTCGGGCAATGCCAAAATCGATCAACCGAATACTCCTGTGGTCGTCGATCATGATGTTGGAAGGTTTGACATCGCGGAATATAACCGGCTGCGGCTTGTGGGCGTGCAGGTAGTCCAACACATCACAGAGCTCAATGGCCCACTTCACGACCTGATCTTCGGGAAGAGGCTCGTCCGATTCTCTAAGCACAGCCTCTAAATCCTTGCCTTCAATAAACTCCATGACCAGGTAGGAGCTGCTGTCGTGGGTGAAATAGTCATAGATCCTGGGAATGGCAGGGTGCGACAGGGTGGCCAGCAGGTCCGCCTCTCGCTCAAAATTACGCACAATCATCTCGTGCATCGCAGGGTCAGTGGCCATATTGATCATCTCTTTGACGGCCACCGTTTTTGTCACGTTGGGGAAATGCAAATCGCGCGCTCGGTAGACCGAACTCATACCGCCCGCGCCATGCAGCGCCAGCACGAGGTACCGCTCTTGAAGGGTAACCCCTGGTTCCAGCTGGCCGAGTTGGGTGGTCTCGGTGGTTACGTCACCGAGCGCTTTAGTAGTTCTCTTCATATGAAGAAGCTCCTTCTATGGGCAAAAAGGAGCAATCCCGCGAGATTATAGCATGCACACTTTTTGACGCAATGAAACCGTGATGCTAGTGGATTTATTGAGCATAAAACGGCTCAGGATTGCCGAACAAGAAGACGATCGGCCAAGATCCGGAGCTCAGAGGCTGCCGGTTCGGAGGGTGCTGAGGAGTTGAGGCTGTCAAAAGCAAGGCTAGTTTGCTTTGTGGCGGCAACGTGCGCAGCACCCCGAGCGCCGGAATCATCAAGCGCAGCCATGATTTCTTCGTTACTGGCCTCAGCATCGTTCCACAGGAGTCCGAAATCTGGGAAATTATGGAGCGCATACATCGGGGGGTAGGAAGGCTTCCGGGTTTCTACATCTGCACCTACCGGTTTCCCCAGGCTGTCCTCGCTGCCCCACGTGCCCAATACGTCATCCAGAATTTGAAATGCCAGGCCTAGATGATGCCCAAAGGTCTTATAGGCGGCGATGGTGTTGTCAGAGGCTCCCGCGCTCAGCGCTCCTACGGCCGCGCTGGCAGCAACCAATGAGGCGGTCTTGTTTTGAATCATTTCGAGATACCGACTGAGAACATTCGGCTCGTGAACATCGAAACTCAAGTCGAGATATTGTCCCTGGGTAAGAATCAGGCAACTTTCATCAAGCATCTGCTGATCGCGAAGCACGGTTGCAGCATCGTGACCAAGTTCAAGCAGACGATAGCTGGAAA
>CAYZXF010000347.1:0-1743 GCA_964482355.1 uncultured Anaerolineaceae bacterium
AGAAATCGGGCCAAACCCGAGATAGTCCGCCCCCCCGTCCGTCGCCTCTTTGACCTGGGCCGGCTGGTGCGTGGAGATGCCGATGATTTTCCCGGGTCCCAAAAGTCCTCTGGCTTTCGGGAGAGGCAGATCCTCTTGGCCAAGGTGCACGCCGTCGGCCTCAACCGCAAGGGCGAGATCACAGCGATCGTTGATGAGGAAGGTGGCGCCTGCCTCCGCAGCTTTCTCTCGCAACCTGACCGCTTGATGATACGCGTCGAGCGTCGACGACGCTTTGTCCCGATATTGGAACACCCTGGCGCCGCCAGCCACTGCCTGGAGCAAGTATCGATCAGTGGACGTCCGCGCGCAGCCTGGCGGTCTAGGGTGACATACAGGCCTTTGAGCGGAGTGGCTCGGCGAGGAACGGTGGGCACAAGTCCTACAGGCAGGGTATACCCGTCATGCTCAGTGGCTGCGGTTGAGGGGCCCTGGCCCAATTCGGTGGGAGAGCGCCCCCTCTCTCTTGCAACAGACCTGCCGAATGGAAAGCCGAGCCGCGATCCAGGCCAGGGCTGGCCAAGAGCAGGTCCTTGGATGCCTGCAGCTAGTGCGAGCAGTGGTTCCCGGGAAACGTCCACGGCTCGACTTCTGCTGACACCTAACACCCTAAGGGCAGGCGGCCGCGTTTTCCAGTGGTCCGCTTGAGCCGGCTGTTAGACATTGTGCGATGTCGACGGGACGCTTTCGTCGCGCCACTGGCAGCAGCGAGTAACAGCCTTAGCGCTCGATTCACGGACTCCTCGTTCGGAAATACCTGGGCCAGATCAGGCTCGATCAAAACGAGGTTGGTCCCCGCTTTGGCCCGCTGGTAGTATTTCCCTCGCACTCCTCCCTTGAGTTGCGACAGGTCGTATTCAGGACGCAGCTCATCTACCGGTCCTTTCCGCATACTGTTTTCTCTCCCTTTGGGTTGCCTTCCGCGCGCTGATTATTCGGATTCGATCCCCACGCACGCAGTGGGATACGAAAAGAACACGTTCCCTGCTTGAGACCCCGATCGTGATTTCACGATGCTCTTCATCCGAATGGTCCGGATCATCGAACGTGAGCGCCAGAGGATCAAGAAAGACTGAAGCTACCTCTGCGAAGGATACACCGTGTTTGCGCACGTTCGCAGCAGCCTTCGCAGGGTCCCACTCATACGTCACTTGTGCACAATAGCACTAAATCGGACATTTCTGCGACCCATGTCAGGCTTCGCGCCTGACGCCCCGCGTGAGCGGCGCGCTGCTTTCGTACGTCCACTCAATGCGGATGCTAGCCGTTAGCCCTCAATAAAGTAATCGGAGTCAATTCTCTTCGTTTCATACGAGGCAACTGTCGCCACCCCAACGCTGTGGTCAATCATGAGTTGGGCGAGCTGCTCGCCGTCAATCAGGACAATTTTCGAATCAATTTTCGCTACGTATTCTTCGGCGTCTTTGGTGAAGATCGAGGTCGTAATAAAGATTCCCTTCTTAGCTCGGTGCCCCTGCAGAGCACCGGCAAACTTTTGGATTTCCGGGCGGCCTACCGGTGCCTGCCACCGTTTCGCCTGGACGTAGATTACATCGAGACCGAGCCGGTCTTCGTTAATGATTCCGTCAATTCCTTCGTCTCCGGTTCGACCAATCGCTTTACCGGCTTCTTTCCGAGTACCGCCGTACCCCATCTTCACCAAAAGGTCGATAACGAGCCGCTCGAAAAAGGCTGGTGAACATT
>CAYZXF010000348.1:0-10909 GCA_964482355.1 uncultured Anaerolineaceae bacterium
AGAGCGCATGCTTTCATCCGCGCTGGCATTCTGCGATGGAACCATAAGCGCCGGGCAGCTTCGGGCTGTGCGCGAACTGCTCCGTGAGCAAGATATGCGGCTGACCCAGCTCGAAGGCGAAACGCCTCCCGTATTTGTGGAAGATGTGCCGTCAGAGGATTTCATTGCTGATGACTCGCTGACCGAACAGTCCATCGAGGAGACATTGAAACTGGAGCTCGAGAGGCAGGAATCTCCGGAACTCATGGAGATGCTCTCCAACATCGATGAGAAGATCGAGCGGCTCGAGGATGACATTGAGAACGGCCGCATCAATGGATCGCAATACCGGGCGATTCGGAGGCACTATCAGGAGCAGCGCGAAGTTGCTATGCGGCTCAAAGAAGCCCACCCCAGCAGCGATCGATGGAAGGTGGTTCTGGAGGAAGGACGCACCACCTTCCTGATGCAGCTAAATGAGGCCTCGTGCACCTGCGTGGCGATCTACGATCGTAAGGACCGGGACCAAATATTCATTCAGGGAGATATGCCGGATGCTGCCGAAGAGGCGATGGGGCTTCTACGGACCTTTGGACCACCTCGGGAGGAAACTGGCCCTGGCCGCATGCTTGCTACTCACTTAGATGACGGCTCAGGTCTGTTGCTTATCCCCGGAAGCTACACAGCGGTGCTGGCAGTATTTTCGCAGGATCCGCCCGGGTGGCAGGTGCGCGCATTGAAAGAAGTGTTGCTCAACTTCGAGGCTGCCAACCGTGCCGCCCTTCGCAAGTCAGAGTACAAGAAATTGGTCTTCCCCGACCTGCAGCGTTTTGTAAAAGCCTCCTAGGTTACGCATTCCAGGTTCGCGCCGAAGTTCATGGCTGGAGCCCTCTCCATTAGAATTGCACTTCGTCTTGCTTATCTAGAAGTTGTCAACTGACTCTCTAGCCTCCGTCTTCGTGTTCTCATTCGTGATCGCAATTGCAGCGGTCATCTCCCCAGGTCCTGTCACTGCGACTATTCTGAGCGAATCCCCTCGACAGGGTTGGCGTGTCGGACCATTAATCGCGACCGGCCATTCCAGTCTTGAATTACTGATGGTGGTGCTCATAACGTTCGGACTCGCGACCGTACTAAGCGCCCCTCTGGCCAGCACCATCATTGGGCTGCTTGGCGGGCTGACGCTGCTCTTTATCGGAGCAAATTACATCTACGGAGCCACGCGAGGGAGGATCCGGCTGCCACATCCAGAAGAAGCCAGCAAGCCCCGGTCCTATTCCGGTCTGTTCGGCTTAGGTGTTGCCACGACGCTAGCTAATCCATTTTGGTATGTGTGGTGGGCGACGGTGGCTGCAGGTTTTCTCGCACAAGCCCAGGCGATCGGGTTTGCCACCTTGGCTGCCTTTTATTTTGGGCATATCAGCGCCGACTACGCATGGGACACGTTCCTGTCGGCCTCGGCCAGCGCTGGCCGACGGATCCTGACCGACCGCCGCTATCGCGCCCTGATTTTTGTGACCGGCGGTTTCATGATCTATTTAGGGGTTGTGTTTATGGTCAGCGCGCTTTGAAACTGGGGCTTATCTCAAACGCAATCCTGGCCTGTACGGATGACATTCGAGCGATGGCTATGCGCAAATGGCCATTTGTTTGAGAACATTAATCATTCTCAATGATCTCTAGGTTGCGATGAGTAAGGCCGCTCCTAGAGCCATGCCAATTCCCACCCACTGCCGCAGTACGAGCGTCTCGCCCAGGAAAACCATCGCGAGCAGTATCGTTAAGGCCGGATATAGAGCCGTAAAGGGAGAAATCAAGCTGACCGGACCGCGAGATACTGCCACGAGATACCCAAGCGCACCGAGCATTCCCAGCACGCCGGTGATGCTGGCGAGAATCACACCTTTGGGCTCGGTGTCTAGCTGGAATCGCATGATGGCCAAGAGGATCAAAGCCACCGGTACTCCAGCAAATGCCGCATAGACGCTCGCACTGGTCGGGCTGATAAAGCGCGTCGTGATTTTCGGGATGAATCCAAACAGCCCCCAGAATAGGACTGTAGCTGATGCTGGAAAAAGCCATGCTCTCATTTCACACCTCTCGTTTCGGAGTTGTCTAATGAATAAGAGGATGTGCCGTCGGGCACACCCTCCTTCTGTGTCTAGATCAAATGCCCCTACAAAACCAGGCTAGGCCTGCTCGATCGCAGCATGGGCGGCTGCTAATCTCGCGACCGGCACACGAAACGGTGAACAACTCACATAGTCCAGGCCGTACTCATGGCAGAGGCGGATCGAATCCGGATCGCCACCATGCTCGCCGCAGATCCCGACTTCCAGATCAGGACGGGTCTCCCGGCCCTCGCTGGTAGCGATTTGCATGAGGCGGCCAACTCCATCCGGATCGATCGATTGAAATGGATTGGCTGGCAGGATTTCCTTTTCGATGTACTCAACCAGGAAGCTTGCCTCCGCGTCATCTCGGCTAATTCCGTAGGTGGTCTGTGTCAGATCGTTTGTCCCGAACGAGAAGAACTCAGCCACCTCAGCTACTTCGCGCGCGGTTAGCGCCGCCCGAGGGATTTCAATCATGGTTCCGAATTTGTAGTCAACCTCGACCTGCTGTTCCTTCATCACTTCTTCGGCTACTCGCTCAAGAGTCGCTTGTTGGGTCTTGAGTTCGTTGACGTGGCTGATCAGCGGGATCATGACTTCAGGGTGCACCTTGACGCCCTCTTTGGTCACCTCCGCTGCGGCTTCCATGATCGCACGCACTTGCATTTCGGTGACCGCAGGCATGTGGATGCCCAGCCGCACCCCGCGCAGCCCCAGCATCGGATTGGACTCTCGCATTCGCTCGACCTCGGCCAGCATGGCCTCCTGCTCCGCCAAGCGTTCAGGGTCCTTGCCGGTGATCCTGAGTTCCGTGACCTCAACCAGCAGTTCATCGTGACTGGGCAGGAATTCGTGCAGCGGCGGGTCAATCAAGCGGATGATCACCGGCAGGCCATCCATGGCGCGGAATAAGCCGGCAAAGTCCTCTCGCTGAAATGGCAGCAGCTTTTCGAGCGCCTCCGCCCGTTCCTCTTCAGAGTCCGCCAGGATCATTTTCTGAACGATCGGCAGCCGCCCTTCCTCAAAAAACATATGCTCCGTGCGACATAGGCCGATGCCTTCGGCGCCATATTCGCGGGCGCGCTCTGCATCAGACGGGTAATCCGCATTTGCCCAAACCCCCAGGCGGCGGATGTCATCGGCCCAACTAAGAACCTTGAGCAGATTAGGTTCGTTGAAGTCTGGGATCATCGTCTCGAGCTCACCCTCATATACATCCCCGTCGGTTCCATCGATTGAGAAGAAGTCCCCTTCCTGGAATGTGCGTCCATCAACAGAGACTGAGCGGTCGTCAAAATTGATCCGGAGCTCCTTGCAGCCCACCACGG
Organism: uncultured Anaerolineaceae bacterium; assembly: GCA_964482355.1. Classification (GTDB taxonomy): domain Bacteria; phylum Chloroflexota; class Anaerolineae; order Anaerolineales; family E44-bin32; genus JADFRG01. The sequence continues at coordinate 3,422 of CAYZXF010000348.1, forward strand.
CGGGCTTCCCGAACTGCCTTGCGACCAGGGCAGCGTGACTGGACCGGCCGCCTCGACTGGTCAGGATTCCCTCGGCCGCTAGCATTCCGTGAACGTCTTCAGGCTTGGTCTCGGGCCGAACCATGATCACCTGACGTCCCTCTTCTTTGGCCCATTTCTCAGCGGTATCGGCATCGAGCGCGATTTGCCCAACGGCCGCGCCGGGGGATACGTTCAGGCCGGTGGCCAGGATCCGACCTTCGTCTTTCGCTGAACTCAACGTGTTCGGATCAAATTGCGGATGAAGAAAATAATCGACATGGTCGGCGGTGACTTTCTTCACGGCCTCTTCCTGAGAGATGAGGCCCTCATCCACCAAATCAACCGCGAAGCGTACTGCAGCGATAGCCGAACGCTTGCTGTCACGAGTTTGTAGCATCCATAGCCGGCCGCTTTCGACGGTGAATTCCATGTCCTGGACGTCTCGATAATGCTTCTCCAATTTATCGCTGTACTGTTCCAGCTCAGCGAACGCCTTGGGCATGTCGCTCTTTAGTTCATCAATCGGTTTGGTTTCGCGAATTCCAGCAACTACGTCTTCGCCTTGCGCGTTGAGCAGGTAGTCGCCTTCGATCTCGTGCTCCCCGGTCGTGATATTTCGACTGGTATAAACGCCCGTTCCGGAGTCTGCTCCCATGTTTCCAAAAACCATGGTGACAATATTTGCCCCGGTACCGAGATCGTGTGGAATTCTCTCTTTGTTCCGATAGTCAATGGCTGGCTTGCCATTCCACGAGCTGAATACCGCTTTCACGGCTAGACGAAGTTGTTCCATCGGATCGGACGGGAACTCCGTATTTGTTTCCCGTTTGATAATCTCTTTGAATTGGGCAGTAATCTCTTTCCAATCTGAAGCGTCAAACTCTGTGTCGTTCTCAAGGCCACGTGCTTCGAGGCGCTCATCAATCACTTGTTCGAACGGGTCGGGATCGCCAGAGATCCCCATCACTACCCCCCCGTACATCTGCACCAGACGGCGATATGCATCGTAGACAAATCGCTCGTCCTGGGTCTTCTCGGTCATACCCACCGCGGTTTCGTCATTCAGTCCAATATTGAGCACGGTGTCCATCATGCCCGGCATGGAGAACTTTGCACCGGAGCGGCAGGAGACCAATAGCGGATCCTTGGGGTCACCAAATTTTCGGCCGGCACTCTGCTCAGTTTTCGCTAGCGCATCTAAGACCTGGTCCCACATGCCCTCTGGGAACTGATCTCCCTGATCCAAAAAGGCATTGCAGGCCTCGGTAGTGATCACAAATCCCGGCGGCACCGGGATTCCTAATCGCGTCATGTCTGCCAGGTTGGCACCTTTGCCGCCCAAGAGCCCGCGCACGCCATCCCAGTCGCCTGCTGCCTTCTCTGCTTGCTCAACTTCTTCAAACCGATAAACCCATATATCTGCCATCTTCACTTCATCCTATTGAACAACTTGATATCGGGTGGTTTTCAACCGCACAATGTTACAACGAAAATTGGTGGACTCGGACGGAGGAATGTCTCGATCCTATCACCCCTCAACAGGAAGGCCGATTTGGATCTCGTTTCCCTCGATCCGGACCGGGTAAGCCGGAATATCGACAATCGCTGGGAGAGTTAGGACATGCCCATCGCGGACATCAAATTTTGCGCCGTGTCGGGGGCAATTAATTTCGAACTCGTTGAGCTCGCCTTCCGCTACCGGGCCATCATCATGCGAGCAGACGTCCGCAATTGCATAGTAGAGACCGGCTATGTTGAATACCGCAATCGCTTCCCCGTCAATCTCGATAATCAATCGCTCTCCGTCGCCAATTTCGTCTACCGAGGCAACGGTCACATATTCAAGGTTCTCAGAGTCGGCTTCTACGTAGTTGTACATAATTCAGAAAAAAACCGCCGGCGCGTACCGACGGGATTGGATTAGGCGCCGAACCCTGCCGTCTACAGAGCGGCTAGCTCTTCCTCAAGTTCATCCAGACCGTATACGCCGGCCTTGAGTACCTTCAGCGACAGCAACGCGCACTTCAAACGCACCGGTCCCAAATCGATGCCCAGCATTTCGATCAATTCATCCTTTGAATAAGACTTGACCTCTTCCAGGGACATACCCACTGCCCTCTCCGTTAGCAGATCGGCGGAGGCTTGTGATATGGCGCACCCCTCGCCCGAAAAAGCGGCTTCCGTGACTTGCCCCTCTCCGTCCACTCGAAGATCGATGCGGATGCGGTCCCCGCAAAGCGGATTGTCGTCCTCATAGCTGTAGTCATGAGGGTCGAGGTTGCCCCGCATCTGAGGATTCTTGTATCGGTCAATGATTTGTTCGCGGTAAAGATCGTCCATGTCTAAGCAAAAACCTCCCGTACTGCGTACAGACCCTCAACCAGGCTATCGATCTCTTCCGGAGAGTTGTACAGGTAAAAAGAGGCGCGTGTCGTGGCCGGCAAACCAAGTTTTTCGTGAAGTGGCATCGCGCAATGATGACCGGCGCGAACTGCCACCCCTCGACGATCCAGGATTTGCGCTACATCGTGTGGGTGGGCATCGGCAAAAGTGAAGGCTGCAACACCGCCCTTGTATTCTGCGTCGGGCCCGAAGACACGCACTCCCGGGACCTCTTCCAGCTGCTCCAATGCCCGCGCGATCATTTCCTGCTCGTGCTCCTGGATGGCCGACATACCCAGACTAGAAAGGTAATCGACCGCTGCACCGAATCCGACCGCTTGTGCGATCGGCGGAGGTCCAGCTTCAACCTTGCTGGGAATCTCGGTGGTAGTAAAAGTGTCGAACTGCACACGCTTGATCATCTCACCCCCGCCCATGAAGGGCGGCATCTCCTCAAGCAGCTCCCGGCGACCGTACAGTGCTCCGATTCCCGATGGACCGCACATCTTGTGCGCAGAAAAGGCCAGGAAATCAACATCGAGCTCCGTGACGTTGACGGACATATGCGGTACCGATTGCGCACCATCGACCAGCACAACCGCCCCGGCTTGATGCGCCATCTCTGTCATCTCTGCCACCGGGTTGATGGTCCCCAGCACATTCGACATCTGCGTGAAGCCCACCAGTTTCGGGCCGCGCTCGAGCAGATTCCCGAACTCGGGGAGATCGATGCGGAGGTCATTCGTCATCGGAGCGAATTCGATTTGGAATCCAATCTGAGACGCAAGCATCTGCCAGGGAACGATGTTGGAATGGTGCTCCATCTGTGTGAGTAGCACCAGATCTCCCTCGCCAAGGTTGGCCCTGCCCCAGCTATTCGCGACCAGATTGATGGCCTCGGTCGCATTGCGAGTGAAAATAATTTGGCGCGCTGATGCCGCACCGACAAAATTCGCTACGCGTTCTCGCGCAGACTCAAAGGCCGCTGTGGCTTCCTCGGCCAATTTGTAGATACCACGATGAACGTTTGCGTACTCGGTCTCGTAAAACCGAGACATGGCTTGGATCACCTGCTTCGGCTTCTGGGAGCTTGCGGCCGAATCCAGAAACACCAGTGGTACCCCCTCCCGCATTTCTCGCTCCAGGATGGGGAAATCTTTTCGTATGGCCGCTATATCAAGCGTGTTTGTGGTTTGAGGGATTGCCACCTAAGCGAAGCCTCTATTTGTTACCGGTCGAAGAAATAAGTACTTGACCTGCTATTTTTTCTTACTGCTTTTTGCGCTCTTCTTGGCGCGGCGCTTTTTGGACGGGCGAATCTTATCGCTATCTTGTCGAGTCCACAGCACACGATCCGGCACCATCCAACCATCCGTTAAATAGACGTCTTGATTAAACTGAACTGCCACCATTTTATAGTCTGCCTGCACGACCACGCCTTGCAGCCAATCGTTTACGCGCTGGTCGCCTTGCATGTGGTCGCAAAGGATCTCAACCATATCTCCGACATCATAATTCCTTGGTTCTACCGCTGTGGCTGCTCTGTTCTCCAATGCCATTAAATTCTTATCCTCCACGATTCGCGTTCAAGCCTATTAAACGAGAGGTCCCAGCTTTCTGTCAATCATCTGTTCGAACTGCTCTCGAACAGTTTCGAGCGAAATGCGCTCCATTACAGTAGCAAAGAATCCTTCAATTACCAATCGCTCGGCCTGCTCGCGCGGGATTCCTCGGGACATCAAATAGAAGATCGGTTCCTCCTCCAGTTGGCTGACGGTTGCTCCATGGGTGCACCGGACGTCATCAGCGAGGATTTCCAGACCAGGAATGGAGTCGGCTCGCGCATGCTTGCTGAGAATTAGATTGCGGTTAGCCTGAAATCCATCCGTTTGTTGAGCGTCTGGAGCGACGTAGATCATGCCCTGCCAAACCGAACGGCTATGGTCGACCAGGGCACCCTTGAACAGCAAGTCGCTGGTTGTATTGGGAGCCATGTGGTTCTGCTGCGTATCGTGATCCAGATGCTGCCTACCGTCTGCAAAATAAAACCCGGTCCAGCGGCCACTCGCGCCCCGACCATCCAGGGACAGTTCTGAGAAGTTCTTAGTGAGGTGGCTTCCCGCTGCACCAAAGATCCAATCCATCCGCCCGTCTCGGCCAACACGCGCCCGCTCATGTGTGAAATTCCACACGTGGTCGCCCCAGTCTTGAACTTCGGCAAAGGTGAGCTCGGCATTCGCGCCAACGAGTATTTCGACGATCCCCGCATGCAGCGCGGCTTGCTCCCCTCCTGGGGAAGCCATTTCATGGACCACCGATGCAGCCGCCCCATCTTCGACAATGATCAGCACACGGCTGAATACCGCGAGATCATTCCCGGGCGCCCAGAGCGTTGAATGGAACGGAATTTCCGTCTGTACCCCGGATGGGACGTAAACCAGTACCCCATCCGTGGCTAATGCGGCAGCCAGAGCGGAAAACTTTCCCTCGTCATCGGGGACGACTGAGCCCATGTATTTCTGCAGGAGCTCCGAGTGATCCCGCACGGCAGTGGCCCAGTCGGCAAAAACGACGCCCTGGTCGCCGATCTGCTCCAGATTTTCAAATTGAGGCTCGTGGCCTGGCCTGAGCAGCAGTGAAGGGCCGGGTTTGGACATTTCTCGATCGACCCGACCATTTTCGCTTGGTTTTGCGGCGAAACGATCGGCCGGAATGTTGCGCAGATCTGTCCGCCTCCAGGGTTCGTCCTTGGTTGTGGGGAGAGGGAGCGATTCCCATGAGTTCCATGCAGAAATGCGACGCTCTCTCAGCCATTCTGGCTCGTTGAGCGCTTCGGAGGCTTTGACCACCTGCTCCAAGGAGAACTGAAATTCGGCGGAGGTTGCTCGCCGGACGATGCGCTTGCGTTTTACTTTGGGATCAGTTGTCATCTCATTAAGTTTCAGACGAAGAGCCGGCTCCCGCCGGCCCTGGGGATTCTAGAGTTGTGCCTCGGGCCCAACCCGCGTGCCCCGGACTTCGACGATGCTAGCCGATCGACCCTTCCATCTGCAGTTGGATCAAGCGGTTCATTTCCACTGCGTATTCCATGGGAAGCTCTCGCACCAATGGCTCGATAAAACCTGAGACCACCATGGTGATCGCTTCCTCTTCGGATAGGCCGCGGCTCCTCAGGTAAAACAGCTGCTCCTCGCCGATCTTGCTGACGGAAGCCTCATGTCCGACGCTGACATCGCTCTCGTCAATCTCGATATAGGGATAGGTATCGGAGCGAGATTCTTCATCCAGCAGAAGCGCGTCACAAACGACATTGGAACGTGAACCAACCGCGTTTTTATAAATCTTCAGCAGGCCCCGGTACGAAGCGCGGCCGCCGTCTTTGCTGATGGATTTTGACGTTATGCGGCTGGTGGTATGTGGCGCTACATGGATCACTTTGCCGCCTGTATCCTGATGCTGCCCCTTGCCCGCGAAGGCCATTGACAGGATCCCCCCGTAGGCTCCCTCGCCTATCAAATAGCAGGAGGGGTATTTCATCGTCAATTGGCTGCCGAGGTTGGCGTCTACCCATTCGTGCTTGGCATTTTTATTAACCATCGCGCGCTGGGTAACCAGGTTGTACACGTTCACAGACCAGTTTTGGATCGTTGTGTAGCGCGACCGGGCGCCGTCCTTGACGATGATCTCGATCACGCCGCTGTGGAACGAATCGGTGGTGTAGATCGGAGCGGTGCAGCCCTCGACATAATGAACTTCGGCACCCTCTTCGACAATGATCAGCGTGCGCTCAAACTGGCCGAGGTTAGCCGTGTTCATACGGAAGTAGGCCTGCAAGGGAAGCTCTACCTTAACCCCCTTCGGAATATAGACAAATGAGCCTCCAGACCACACTGCGCTGTTTAGCGCCGCAAATTTATTGTCCGTGTGTGGAATGACGGTCCCAAAGTATTCCCGGAAGAGGTCTTCATGGTTTTTGAGTCCGTCTTCAATGCTGACAAATATTACGCCCAGCTTGTCCAAGTGCTCCTGGATGCTGTGGTACACCATTTCTGATTCGTATTGCGCCCCTACGCCGGCAAGGAACTTCTGTTCCGCCTCAGGGATGCCAAGCTTGTCGAAAGTAGCCTTGATCGTGTCGTCCACGTCGTCCCAAGTCTTGCTCTCATTATCCGAGGGTTTGACATAGTAGTAGATGTTGTCCAGATCCAGCCGATTGAGATCCCCGCCCCAGTCCGGCATGGGACGCTCGAAGAAATGCTCCAGAGCTCGAAGCCGGAACTCCAACATCCACTCCGGCTCTTCCTTCATAGCCGAAATTTGACGCACGACCTCTTGATCGAGACCCTTGCGGGTCTTGAACACAGAGACGTCTGGGTCACTGAATCCGTATTTATATTTGCCAATGCCGTCCAGTTGTTTGAGATCTGCAGGTGTGGCCATCGCTATAACTCCAGGATTCCTTCGTACCCGACTTCTTCCAAATGCTCAGCAAGCTCCGGGCCGCCGGATTGGAGAATCCGACCGGCGAGCAGAATGTGCACGAAATCGGGTTTGATGTAGTTCAGGATGCGTTGATAGTGAGTGATGATGAGGATACCGAGCTCTTCCCCGATAAGTGCGTTGATCCCCTTCGCCACAATTCGGACCGCGTCGATATCCAACCCAGAATCGGTCTCATCTAGGATCGCGATAGCGGGCTCCAAAGTAGCAAGCTGCAGGATCTCGGCGCGCTTCTTTTCGCCTCCCGAGAAGCCATCATTGAGATGGCGTCCGGCAAATTCATGGGGAATTTTCAGCAAGTCCATCTTGGCCTTAAGAAGCTCCCGGAACTCTGGAAGCGGAATTGCCTTCCCATTGCCGTTTTCCGCGGTGCGACGTGCGTTGACCGCCATTCGGAGGAAGTTCGCGACCGACACTCCGGGGATCGCCACAGGATACTGAAAAGCCAGGAAGAGGCCCTTGCGGGAGCGCTCGTCGGGAGGCATTCCCAGAATGTTCTCGCCGTTGAAGATGACCTCCCCCCGCGTCACTTCGTATGAGGGGTGACCCATCAGGACGTTGGCCAGAGTGGTTTTGCCAGCACCG
>CAYZXF010000349.1:0-4677 GCA_964482355.1 uncultured Anaerolineaceae bacterium
ACACGGTAAGGGTCATCGTCTAGATCAACCACCGTTGCGGAGACCCAGCACGCGTAATGCAGCTTGTCGAACCGCACCCACAACCAAGTGGCGTTGTAGTTGCGATTCCAAAGCAACCCATGGTCACCCTCGTACAGATCGCCCGCGTGCAGATACGCCACGTCCGGGCCGTAGCGACAATGCGCCGAGCCTACGTTTACGTTCACGTCCGGAAAGTCAAACGTTGGAGTGGGTGTGATGGTCGGCGTCGGGGTGATGGAGGGAGTCAGAGTTATGGTTGGGGTATTTGTAATCGTAGCCGTGGCGGTCGCGGTGCGAGTCGCAGTCGCGGTGGGAGTTTCAGTTGGAATCGAGGTCGAAGTAGCGGTCGGCAGTTCGGGACTAGGAGTTTCTGATGAAGTACCGACCGCAGGTGCGTTGCACGCACCTAAAGCAGCAATTCCAGCGATTAGCAGCCATAGACTGGGCCTGAGAAATTGCTCTCGAAAATTGGGCATGGCCTACGGCGAGAGTGTAGGCCAGCCCAAATCAAGAAGCAATGTACCAAAGGTCGCCTAGAAATAGGATGCCAGAAGCCAGCCGGCCGCAAACGCTACGATTGCCGTTCGCAATGGGCTACTCCAGAAATGTATTTCGAGGCGCACCGCTGGCTTTCGCAATGATGCGCCATGGCTTCCATGATCCTGTAAACGCATTCGAGCTCTTGTTACAACCTGGTCGTACATCGATCGTTCTCCTCAGCTGATCGCCTTACTAACGAGCCGTTCTTCAAGCAAATCCAAGAACTCAGCCCAATGCGTCTCGGTGGAGGCGATAGCCGGTTCGGGCAGCCTCGAATGCGCAATCTCGAGCTCGGTCGTATCCCCTCGGTCATGAAAAGTGAGCTCCACCAAACTTGGGGTTGGCGCTTCTCGCCAGTCGGTCTTCCAGTCGAATGTATAGACCAGCTTCTCATTGGCGACTACTTCTTCGTAAACTCCAATGAAGGTCCATTCGACGCCTTCTTCCTTCGTACGCACACGGTGAAAATACACGCCTCCGGCCCGCACATCCAGATCGAGGGCCAGATTGTCGTAGGTCTTTCCGATGCCCCAGGTGCTCAGCGCTTCGGCCTCCGTGAACGCCCGATAGACGATGCCTACCGGTGCGCTGAAATTGCGCGTTACCTCATACACATGCAGGCCTTCTTGTATTGCTTCCGTCATGATTCATCCTCCTTTGATTGTCCCTCAGCAAGGGATTCTTCAAGATATTGGTCCAGAGCAGCGAAGCTCTCTTCCCAGTACTCGCGGGTGCGCTCGATCCAATCCGAGGCATCCCCTAATTTTTCTGTGTCAAGCGTGCAGTAGCGGTATCGACCTGCCTTCCTTTTCCGGATCAACCCCGCCCGCTCCAGCACGTTCAAATGCTTGGTAACCGCCGGCTGTGACATGTCGAATCGCCCCGCGAGTTCCAGTACCGAATGCTCACTACGGGTGAGCAGATTCAGGATCTCCCGCCGCGTTCGATTGGCCAGGGCTCCGAAGATGTTGTCCAACTGAAGATCACTATATATAACCATCTGGTTATATTTATAGCAGAAAAAATAGGCCTGTCAAGGCCCCATCCTTGGAAGCAGTGAGGCTATGCGCAGCCTAAGGAGTGAGGCGGCGTATCAGGCTTCACCGAAGCCATTTGCAAGATCCGCGTCATGCAGATGATGAGTGTTGACAGTTCAGGCCTTACCTGCGCAATTCCACAATATCTTCATCGTGCAGCACATGTTCCCGGCCAACCATTTGTCCCTCATAAACACCCTCTCCCCAAACGCGCGCGGATTTTAACTGATAATAAAAGTCTTGATGGATCTCGCGTGCAAATTCCTCCACCGTGCCGCCTAGCTTCATCACGAATGGAGCCTCCATATTTGGTTCTTTCCCCGGCGTCTTCGAGTAAATCCGCATGATCTTCAGTCGATGGAAAATCTCCCAGCCCAGCTCTTCCAGGCCCCGGCCTGTAACAGCCGAGGCCGCTACCACCGGCCAGTCGCCCTCGAGTAATCGGCGAAATATTTCCAGATTTTCCTCTGCCTCCGCATCGTCGCACTTATTTGCCAGCACCAGGATTGGAGCATATTCCATCTTCCTGCGGCCATTGCTTTCAACGGTTGGGTCGATCCGATGGTGCCTCAATTGCTCTAGAGTTTCTTCGAGCTGGCGGTTGGGGTCCATTGTCAGGTCAACAACTGGCAGCACCAGATCGGCGCGCCGGATGAGATCCATGAGTGCCGGCTCGATGAAATCTCGATCAATGGAGGGGGTGTCGATGAGTTGAAACTGTACATGCCCCACTTCCAGCATTCCAGGCGTGGGTTGCCAGGTAGTTTGTGGAGCTGGCGAAACTTCGGGTGTGGCGTTTGTGAGCGCTTCTACCAAGGCTGATTTTCCTGCGTTGGCCGGTCCAACCAACACAATCAATCCAGCTCCAGTTTTCTCAATCAACCATGCGGGATTTCCACCTCCGCCCTTCTTCTTGGTTAGGGCGGCATCCCGCAATTTTGATAATCTGCGCCGGAGATCGGCCCGCAGCTTGTCAGTACCTTTGTGCTTGGGAATGGTCCCAATGAGCGCTTCCAGGCGAGTCACCCTCTCTTGCGGATCGCTCGCCTCCTTGTAGAAACGCTCTGCTTCGAAGTATTCGGGAGGCAGGTTGGTTGGCACGCGCCAATGATAACCGCGGTCCCCTCCATGGCGCGGCCATCGAAAGCCTCACCTTTGTGCAGCTCGACGCCCTCGCGGGCCCGATCACTTGAGACCCAGAAGCAAATATTAGCTTGCACTATGTACTGGTTGCGCAACCATCCGTTTGTGGTAATATCCCAGATTGTAGGTTGCGAGTAAGTTCTGTCTGGAAGTCGAAGGATCACAAGATCGTTAGATCGAGGCCTGAGCTAATCGCTCGGGCCTGTTTGGTTGGCACGACCCTAACACCGAACACGACCACCGAGAACACGGCAAGCTACGCCAATCCGAATTGCCATAAGGAGGCAATGAAATATGACGGACCGAGTTCTTGGTACAGTCAAGTGGTTTAACGATAGCAAGGGATACGGCTTCATCGAGCGCGAAGATGGCGATGACGTTTTTGTCCATTTCTCAGCTATCCAGGGCGATGGATTTCGCAGCCTAGCAGAGGGCCAGCAAGTTGAGTTCTCTGTAGAGCAAGGCCCCAAAGGCCTGCAGGCAGCAGACGTCACTATTCCCTGATCAAAATCAGATTGACAACAAAAAAAGCCCTCGCTTTGCGGGGGCTTTTTCCTTTCTTGAGCTACGTTGATTGGTGCCCCGGCTAGTCAGCTGCAGCCGGAACTGGCTCCATACCTTCAGACTCCTGCGTAGGCAGTTTCATTCGCAGAATACGGAAACTAAACACGAATGCGATCATCATAATGGCTGCGCCCACAAACATCGGCAGAGCAATCTCGGTTTCAGGTGATAGATTCGGTAGGTCCAACTGAAGCAGGAACCCCGCCAGGATTGGGCCGATGACCAGGGTCAAGCTATTTGAAGATTGAAAAGCTCCCAGGACCCTGCCTCTCATCTCGGGTGGAGAGAAACGGGTCAATATCGACTGAAGCGACGGCTGGCTGATTGCATTTGCCGCGGCAAAGGGGATAAATACAATAGCCATAGTTAGCGGATCTCGCGAAAGTGCGACCCCAAGAAAAGCCAGAATACGCGCAAAAGCGCTGACATTTACCAATCTTCGCTCTCCAAACCGTTTTACTAGCCGCCCGACGAATAGAACTTGGGTCGTGACGCTGACCACCCCAATCCATGTAAGCAATAGACCGATGTTGCGTTGTGCGCTTTCCAGCGGCACATCGGAAACAAGTTGCGACGCGCAAAGAAGGCGAAGCTAGCCTGCAACATAGAAAATGCCAGGAAGGTTAATATCGTGAACAGGAGAATTGTCCGCACGTCTGGCAATCGAAGGACATCCAACAAACCCTTCTGACCCGGCTTCTTCTCCCTTGATCGACTGAGCGGCTCTCTTTCCTCTTTCGGCAGGCTCTCCGGAAGCAGAAATGTCGTCAATAAAATGGAGATTAGAGAGAATATCGCCGCCACAAAAAATGGCGCGTTCTGACTATATGGAGCGAGTGTCGGATTAGCAGCGGTAACGCTGACGATAATTGCAGTTAGAGCAGGTCCCACGATAAAGCCCGCGCCAAATGCAGCGCTAATCAGGCCAAATCCACGCGCGCGATTTTTTTCCGTGGTGATGTCATTGACGTACGCCTGCGCGGTAGTGATATTGCCCCCTGAAATTCCATCGATGATCCGTCCCAAAAACAGTAAGAAGAGCGTGTTCGCAAAGCCGAGGATTAGAAACCCCGCGAGCGTACCGAACTGACTGATGATCAGCACCGGGCGTCGACCATATGCATCCGAAAGACGGCCGAGGATCGGCCCCGCAACGACCAGCCCGATTGAATACGAGCTCAACAGCAAAATGGCTTGTAGATCGGTCGCGCCGAAAGTTTCCTGTGCGTGTAGGAGCAACACAGGGATGATCATGCCAAACCCAATCAGGTCGACAAATACAACAATAAACAATGCAACGAATCGCCGATCCACGCGACTAAATCTCCAATATTCGGCTCGCAGCTGTCGGTCTTGCCCTCACCAAAAAAGG